>NZ_JBHXRX010000078.1:0-35739 GCF_042714995.1 Streptomyces sp. NPDC058665 | reverse complement strand
GGGTAGGCAGCCTGGCCCTGGCCGTGCCACCAGCGGCGGATCGATTCCACCGCGAACGCGGCGGTGTCGTGATCGGTGCCGACGTTGACCCAGCCGGTGTTCGCGGTCAGATCGTAGATCCCGTAGGGGACGACTTTGCCCAGCTGCGGGTCGGCGAAGTCGTGGACGCTGACCGGGACAGGCTCGCCGGCGGGACGCCACTGGCGGCCGCTGTTCTTGAAGCCGCCGACGAGCTCCTTCTTCTTGGTGTCCACGCTGATCACAGGCTGGCCGGCGTCCCGGTAGTTGCGGGCCTGCTCGTTGAGGTAGCGGAACTGGGCGTCCCGGTCCGGATGCTGACTGCCCTCGAGCGTCTTCGCGTTGGCCTGAAGACTGAAGCCTTCCTCCCGCAACAGGTCGCCCACGGTATCGGCGCTGATCCGGTGCCCGGCCCAGGCCAGCTCCGCCGCGAGCGTGCGGGTCGATTTCACCGTCCACCGCAGCGGCGACATCGGGTCGCCTCTCTCCTCGGGCTCGACCAGCGCCAGCAGTGCCGGCCGCAGCCCCGGATCCAGATCGGCGACCCGTTTGCGTCCTCCGCCGGGACGCCGGACCCGCCCCAACGGCTCCTCTCCGGATTCCAGCTCGAACACGCCATTGCGGACCGTCGTCTCGCTGACCTGGGCCGCCCGAGCAACAGCTCGGATGCCACCATGCCCCAGCAGTCGGGCCTCGGTTCCCATCAGCAGCCGCCGCTGCCGCTCGTCCAGATGTGGGAACAACACCGCAAACTTTGCGGAGAGTTGGTCACAGATCTCGTCCGGGATGTGCATACCACACCAACGAG
The DNA here is from genome assembly GCF_042714995.1 of Streptomyces sp. NPDC058665. Classification (NCBI taxonomy): domain Bacteria; kingdom Bacillati; phylum Actinomycetota; class Actinomycetes; order Kitasatosporales; family Streptomycetaceae; genus Streptomyces; species Streptomyces sp. NPDC058665. The sequence goes on along the minus strand of NZ_JBHXRX010000078.1, from coordinate 34,913 downwards.
CCCCAGGCCGGGAAGCAACACCTTGATGATCTGCAAGCCCCTAGGGCGGCCCCGACCCGTTGAGCCAGAACGCGCCGTAGAGCGCGGCGGCAAGTATCTCCGCCCCCAATACGGCGTAGACAAGGAGGGGTTTGGTCTTGGCCATCGCGGCTGCCAGGGGAAGCAGCAACGGGAAAGCCGGCATCAACAGCCTGGGCTTCGAGCCGAAGTAGCCCGAGGCGCCGAGCGCCATGGCGACCACAATGCCCGAGTAAATGACCAACTCGTAGGACCGCGACTGCCTGAGCACTATTCGATGCAAAAAGAAAGCGGCGGCAATCATCGCCACCAGCAACAGTGGCCAGCCAATCTCGAAACCCACGCCTGACGCCACGAAGCGAGAAAAGGAGACCCCACCGTCGAACCCATTGCCCCACTGGGCCTGGACATCGAGGTACCCGAACAGATCCCCCTGCCGAATACCCACCCAGAGAACAAACCCAACAGCCCCCAGCGGCGCGACAACCCCGGCCACGACAACGCGCCACAACTCCGTCCCGCCGAGGCCCCGTTCCCTCCTCCACCGCAGAACTTCCCGCACGCCGGCGAAAACGACGGCGGCGGCCACCGCGAGCCCCACCGGCCGGGTCAGCCCCGCGGCGCACGCCAGGAATCCCGCCGACAGCCATCTGCCCCGCATGACCGAGTACAGCGCCCAAGCGGCCAAGGCCACGAACAGCGACTCACTGTAGGCCATGGACTGCACGATGCTGACAGGAAGAGCGGCCCAGAGACACACCGCGATCAGGGCAGCGGACTTGCTGTAAAGATGCTCCGCGATCAGATAGATCCCGCACGCGGCGAAAACAGAAGTTACGGCGCTGATCAGCAACCCCGCATCAGCGAAGCCCATTCCGAACACCGCCGAAACGCCTTCCTCCAGCCACGGAAGCATAGGAAAGAACGCCGTACTCGACAGATGCCGCCCATCGGGCGCGACCAACGAGAAGTCATATCCATGCTGGGCGACGCGTTCGTACCAGAGGGAGTCCCACCGCTGCGAGAGCAGTTCACGCATGCCGGTCCCGGCGGATCGCGACCAAACCCCCAGAACGAGAAGGCAGAAGAGCCGCACAGCACAGAACAGCACGACGACGCGCAGCATTTCACGATTGACCGCACCAAAAGCGCGGGCAACTGGCCCCCTCGAAACCGAGCCCCGCCCACCTTCAGCCGACCGCGCCGACGTCCACCCTGTTTTCATCCCACCCGATCCACAAGCCGACCGACAGCGCCCACAAGAGCCTTCAGCATGACAGGCCCCTTACGAGGGCTACCGACGGCCCGAAAGGCAGGTCGCTCAGGATGCCGCCCCGGCGGGCCGGCTGGAGCAGCAGGCGTCACAGTCGGCGGCGGCGCCCGGGTCGGCGTTCTTGGCGAGGGTGTCGGCGTCGGCCTTGACCACGTAGACCTCCCACGGCTCCTCGCCGGGACCGTGCACCCACACCTTGTCCTGGAGGGCGTAGCAGCAGGAAGTGTCGTTCTCCTCGAACGCGGCGAGGCCGGCCCCCTTTAGCCGAGCGGTCGCGGCCGTCACCTGGTCCGTGGACTCGACCTCTACGCCGAGGTGGTCGAGGCGGGTTTCCTGTCCGGGCTCGCCTTCGATCAGTACGAGCTTGAGCGGGGGCTCGGTGATGGCGAAGTTGGCGTATCCCTCGCGTCGCTTGGCCGGTTCGGTGCCGAACAGCTTCGAGTAGAAGGTGACCGACGCTTCAAGGTCGCTGACGCGCAGGGCGAGTTGGGCACGGGACATGACACGACTCCGATCGGCTTGTATTGACGCTTGTCGATTCAAGGTTGCGCCTTGCATCGAAGAACGTCAACATAGAAGCATGTCGAAACAAGAGCTCGTGGTGCTCGGCCGAACCGACAAGGCCGACGAGACCGACGCCTGCTGCCCCGGCCTGCTGACCGCTCCCCTCGACGAGGAGCAGGCAGTGGACCTGGCCAAGGTGTTCAAGGCGCTGGGCGACCCGGTGCGGCTGCGGCTGCTCTCGATGATCGCCTCGCGCGCGGGCGGCGAGGTCTGCGTCTGCGAGCTGACCCCCGCCTTCGACCTCTCGCAGCCGACGATCTCGCATCACCTCAAACTGCTTCGACAGGCGGGGCTCATCGACTGCGAGCGGCGCGGTACGTGGGTCTACTACTGGCTGCTGCCCGAGATGACCGACCGCCTCGCGGGCGTCCTGACCCGCCCTGCGGACGTGACCTCGTGAGCACCGCACCCGAGCAGGCAGTCGCCGGCCGCCTGTCGTTCCTCGACCGCTATCTCGCCGTCTGGATCCTCGCCGCCATGGCGCTCGGCCTCGGACTCGGCCGCGCCGTGCCCGGCCTCGGGGACGCGCTCGCCAAGGTCACCGTGACCGGCGTATCGCTGCCGATCGCGCTCGGTCTGCTCGTGATGATGTACCCGGTCCTCGCCAAGGTGCGTTACGACCGCCTCGACACCGTCACCCGCGACCGCCGCCTGCTCCTGCCGTCGCTCCTGCTCAACTGGATCGTCGGCCCGGCGCTCATGTTCGCGCTGGCGTGGCTGTTCCTGCCCGACCTCCCCGAGTACCGCACCGGCCTGATCATCGTGGGGCTGGCCCGCTGCATCGCCATGGTGATCATCTGGAACGACCTGGCGGGCGGGGACCGCGAGGCCGCCGCCGTCCTGGTGACCCTGAACTCAGTGTTCCAGGTGATCGCGTTCTCGGCCCTCGGCTGGTTCTACCTCTCCGTACTGCCCGGGTGGCTCGGCCTTGAGCGGGCCGGCCTCGACGTATCCGTATGGGAGATCGCCCGAAGCGTACTAATCTTCCTCGGCATCCCCCTCGCCGCCGGCTACCTCACGCGGCGGATCGGCGAGAAGGCCAAGGGCCGCGCCTGGTACGAGGCGAAGCTGATCCCGAGGATCGGGCCGTTCGCCCTGTACGGCCTCCTGCTCACGATCGTCATCCTCTTCGCGCTGCAAGGCGACGCGATCACGTCACGGCCGCTCGATGTCGTACGCATCGCACTGCCGCTGCTCGCGTACTTCGCTGTCATGTGGGCCGGCTCGATGGCGGTCGGCCGCGCCGTCGGACTCGACCACCCACGTACGACGGCGCTCGCGTTCACGGCGGCGGGCAACAACTTCGAGCTGGCCATCGCGGTCGCCATCGCCACGTTCGGAGCCGCTTCGGGACAAGCACTCGCCGGCGTGGTCGGACCGCTCATCGAAGTGCCGGTGCTGATCGGCCTCGTCCACGTCGCGCTGTACGCCCGCCGCTTCTTCCCCTCCCCCGTACCCGTGACCGAGAGAGACCCCGCCGCCCATGTCTGAACTCGCCCTGCCCACCGTGCTGTTCGTCTGCGTCCATAACGCGGGCCGCTCCCAGATGGCCGCCGCGTTCCTCACACACCTCGCGGGGGACCGCGTACACGTACGCTCCGCCGGGTCGGCCCCCGCGGACAGCGTGAACCCGTCGGTCGTCACGGCGATGGCCGAGGCCGGCATCGACATCTCGGCCGAGGTACCGAAGGTGCTCACCACCGAAGCCGTGCAGGCGTCGGACGTCGTGATCACGATGGGCTGCGGCGACACGTGCCCCGTCTTCCCGGGAAAGCGTTACCTCGACTGGCAGTTGCCCGACCCCGCCGGCCAGGGCGTCGAGGCGGTGCGCCCCATCCGCGACGCGATCGAGACCCGGATCCGCACCCTGATCGACGAGATCACCGCCGCATAGCGGCGGCTACCCGCCCCGCTCAGCCCGGCGGCCACGGTGTTCCGGACACGGCTGGTCAGTCGACTTCGGTCGTGGCTTCCTGGATGGCATTGTCGAAGTCCTTTGAGCTCACGCCGAGTTCCTTGGCGACGTGCTTCTCGGCCTTCAGTCCCGCCTTCTCCACCACCTGCTGGAGCTTGCTCTCTCCGACGATGGCCAGAGCGGCCTCCCCCTCATCGATGGTCTCCCCGAACGCCTTGACGTCCGCCCGGGACATGCCCCGCCACAGGTGGCCGCCCACCCCGCCCGCCGCCGCACCGACGACGGCGCCGCCGATGATCGCGGGCGGGAACAGCAGGCCGACCAGCCCACCGACGGCGGCACCGCGCCACGCCCCGTGCCGGGTGGACGTCTCGTCCTTGTTGACGTGCACCTTGCCGGTGTCGTCCTTGGTGATCACGGAGGCGTCGTAGGTGCCGATCGCGCCGGCGGAGTGGAGGTCCTTGACGATGTCGTAGTCGGCACGGGCCGCGGCCTCGCTCGGGTAGGTGCCGATGTAGATGAACAGTGCGTCGGGACGCGCCATGATTTCCGTCCTGTCTGTCCGCGCCATGTCCGGATGATCACGGCGATGGGTGTGAGGCCGCAGGACGAAGCCCGTGGGCGGCGGATACCGGCGGCGGTCAGGAGCGTGCGGTCCGCTCCAGCAGTGCCAGGATGCGTGCTGCGGACCAACCTGGCACCCGGAGACCGAGGTCGAGCAAGCGACGGCGGTCCGGGTACGACGCAATGGCGCGGGACGGCCCACTGAACACGGGCGGACGCGATTCCTGCGCCACGCCGCCAGCAGGGTGAACGCTGCCGTGCCATTCCGGCGCCGCAAGAATCTCATCGCGATGGAAGGTCTCGGTCGGCGGCCAAGTGTGAGCGGAACGCCCTCAGGCTGATCGTGGTGGCGCTTCGGCGGTGTGCTTGGCGAGCAGGCTTGCGAGCAGCATGACGAGCAGAGCGATCCCCACGCCACAGAACGTCCACAGCACCCGGTAGCCCTCGGCGGCATAGTCGGAGGGCTGCCCGACGTCCACGAGGATGAGCGCTCCCATGGCTACGGCCGCAGAGTAGAGCGCATAGTTCCAGCAGCGAATTGCTACCGCGGGCACCAGCAGCAGCGCGGCTGCGGCGGCGCCGATCAGCGCGCCGGTGAGGCGCTGAGCGGATACGAGCGTGGCCTGCTCCAGGCTGGGCTTCATCGCTACGATGGCCGCGATCGGCAGCCAGGTGCCGTGCGACAGGTTCAGGCCGAAGGCAAGCGCGACGGTACAGGCCATGACCAGAGCACGGATCAACGCGAACATGATCAACGGTGGGGTCAGCTTCCGCCGTACGGTGCCACCGGGGAGTTCCGCGACCGGCTGGGGCCGGTCCTCGCGCCCGCGGATCAGCCACACAACGAACGTAACCAATGAACCAGAGGTTCAGAAGCACGGCGGTGACGAACCCGCGCACCCCGAACGCGGCTGCCAGGCCGGCCGCCAGAGTGACCGCGAAAGCCGCCAGTACCATCCAGCCCCAGGCGTCGCCCCCGACGCTGGATCCCAGCGCGGTCAGGCCTGCACCGACCACTGCAAAGACGGCAATGTGCCAGGCGCGGTACCCGTAGCCGCCTCCAGGGTCAGCCAGCCACGCGAACAGCAGGCCGAACAACGCGCTGAGAAGATACTGCTCGTGCCCGATCGCCCGGAAGACGATCAGCGGCACCAGTGCGACATCCAGGAACATCACCCCTCGCGGCCAGTTGAGCCCCGCGGGATTGAGCTCGAACACCTTCGACAGCCCGCTCATGACCTTCCCCGTGTGAATGGGCCGTTCTTCCCGTCCGCCCGCACTGGCCATGCCCGTCCTCGCTCGCGCTGGTCGCCGGGTGTTCCGCCGCAAGCCCCGCGTTCTCCGATCCCATCAAGATCGCCGCGGAGCGACCCGCAGGCCCCGATCAGAGACGACACGTCCACCAGCCGAACGGCGCATCAGAACCCCCGCACTGTGGGGGATGCTGACCGCCCCTCAGACAGGGGCACTTCGGCACGCGCCAGAGGCCCCGGACTCGTTGTCCGGGGCCTCTGGTCTGCTGTGCACTCGGCAGGATTCGAACCTGCAACCTTCTGATCCGTAGGATCGGGCAGCCCGCCTTGAGCCGCGCTGATGGTCCCTCGCTCCGCTCGCTCAAGTTAGCAATCATGTGCGTGCGTGTACCGTCGTTGCCGTCAGCGTTGCCGTCACGCCAGATCCGAGCGCGCCCCAGCCCCAGAGACCCAGAGTCGGACTGATGCCCTCTGACGCTGGCCACAGAGATCGGCCGCTTGCACGGATCCGTGTGACGTCATTGCCATCACGCCGCAGAGCCGCCTGCTCAACTGCCAGCTCCGGGCGCCGCTCTGTCCGTGTCGCGCAAATTCTCCCAACTGTGTTCCCAGCTTGGAACTTGGTGGATACGCTGCGTCCTACACGATCAGCAGTGGGTGACCTGGAGGTTGCGTGGCGGATCCCATTGACACGACGGCTCCGGACGACCACGGCTCTGACACAGTTGAGCGGTTCGAATATCAGGTACATGCTTCCCTGCGCTCGGTCCTTCAGATGCTAGCTGGCACAGATGTAATACATGTGACATGCGAACACATCGAAGACATCGTTGTAGCGAGCACTCCCGGTGGATATTCGCATCAAGATCCATGGTGGGATTTCCAGCAAATAAAGACCCGCGACAACCTGGAATCTTGGGGTTTCTCCGCCGTGCTAGACGCGAAGCCGCTGTCTAGCCTTTGGAGAACTCACAAAGCCGTTCGAGATCTCCAGCTGAAGTACCATCTCACCGCCGGCCTAGAGGGCTTTCTCGATCCAGGTGATGAAGACGTTCAAGCTTTGGCTACTGGGCGAGGTGCAGACAAGGAAGCCCGACTCAATCGAATTGCCCGACGAGTAAAGATCACGACGGCAGAGGCCGCGAGCTTCCTACCTTTGGTCAGAATTGAGCAGCTTCCACGTAGGGCGGATATAGAGCATAGAAATATCGCCGCTCTTACCGACCTAGCCCCGGAGCTCATAGGTAGCGAAGTCAAGGCTCTTTATGAGGAGCTTGTTCGACGGGCACGCGAAGCCATGCAAGGCAAACTCGGGCCCCGCTGGCCGACACTCATCACTGCGCAAAACCCAGAAGACAGAGTACTGCAAAAAAGGATCACCACGGCAAGTGTTTCTGACATCCAGCGCCGCCTAAAAAGGCCGGATCACGTGCTGCTGAAACGCATCACTCGGGATCTTACTCAGGTTCAAACTCCCCTTTCTAGAAAGATGAACGCCGGATCCGTCTCACCTGGAATTTTGGAGAATGCTCAGCTACTCCGAGCCAATGCCGACAGCTACAGACTAACTGAAGAAGCGATGGGCACTTGGAAAGGAGATGAAGGACTAGAGGAGGACTTGGATCAACGAATCCTTGTTGCCGCACGCACACTTGTCGCACTTCATGGTGAGGCACGTCCTAGCCCAGCCGATACCATCTTTTCCGCCTTGCTGGACAAGCTGACGCAACAGGCTGAGACTTACGACCGAAGTCCCCTATACGGGAAAGATGGAATGCTCCTAACGGGGAGAGCTTGCGCTCTCTCCGATGCCTGCCACTTCGGGTGGGGGAACGTCAAATGAGTCATAACCGAGCCGCACCCTCGGCGGATGCACAGGCCCGTCTGCTACTGCTCATTGACGTGTTCTCTGGAAGTCGCGGAACGGAAGCCGTGGAAGGAAGGATGAAGCTCGCGAAACTTGATTTTTTCTTGCGGTACCCGGATCGACTTGAACAACTTCTACACAACCGAAAGGTGGATGTCGATCTGACAGAGAACCCCTGGCTCACAGGCGCCATCGAGCAGCGAATGATTCGATACAGATACGGCCCCTGGGACCCTGCATATTACGGCCTCCTTGGAGCATTGATAGGAAAGGGGCTGATCGAAACAACAATGGAGAAAGGAAATTCCGCCTACCGAACAACAGAAGCCGGTCGGCAAGTTGCGAACGCTCTCTCAGACACCGATAGCTGGCGTCCTGTTCGGGATCGCGTCCGCGTACTGAAGCGACATTTGAACCTAACAGGGACAAAGCTCCGAGATCTGATCTATGAGAACTTCCCGGATATCGTTGAGGCCGACCTAGGGACGCAGCTATGAGAGTGAAAATCGAAAATCTCACGCTGATTGGCACGTCTCGATCTGTTGACTTTGCTTCAGGGATGAACACAATCACGGGCGGGATGAGCGGCGGAAAGACCGCCGCGGTAAGTTGTCTCCGAGCTCTGCTAGGTGGCAAAGTCGATGTCGTTCCCGAACTTGAAGGAAAGACTATCGGAGGTACTATTCTAATTGGTGAGCGTAGGTTCAGAGTCATCCGTCGATTGGTGACAACCCCTAACGCTAAGGTTGAAATAGCAGAAGTCGATTCAAAGAATGCCTGGCGCCTCCCAGTCTCTCAATTGGAACCCGGTTATGATCTAACGTTCCGCGATTGGCTACTCGAACAGCTTGGGCTACCTCGCGTTCGAGTGCCGAAGGCACCTACAAAAGACACTAGTGAACTAACCCCGGTATCGATTAACGACTACCTGATGTACTGTTTCCTGCGACAGCAGGAAATTGACACCTCAGTGTTCGGAACGCCCGATAATTACAACAAGAACATCAAGCGCAAATACGTATTCGAGATTTTGTACGGGCTCTACTCTCCGAAGGCTGCAATCTTGCGCGAGCAGCTAAGAAGGGTAACTGCAAAACTCAATACGCTGACCGTCGATGCCGAGACCCTGGAACGCATCCTGGCCGAAAGTTCGTTTGCATCGCGCGCCGAGCTGGAGGTGGATCAGGTTGCAACTCAGAACGGCCTGCGCCAGGTTCGAACAGCTAGCAGAGGACTGCCGCGCGAAAATCACGACCCGCGCACGGTGGAACTAAGAAAATCTGTCTCACAAGCAGACTCCGAACTAGGTGCAATTGACCGTGCAGTGCAAGCCGAAACCACTTCACTGGAAGCGCTTCTGAACCTTCGAGATCAACTCGTCGCTCAGAGCCGTAGGCTGACTCGGGCCCTAATTGCAGAACGATTGCTGAATGATTTCGAGTTTCACAGTTGCCCGCGATGTGGTGCTGAAGTTGCCGACCGCGGTGACGAAAACACTTGCCGACTCTGTCTGCAGGAACCCCCTAATAAGCCATCTCCAAGCACACTGGCTGCGGAGCAAGACCGTGTTATCGAGCAAGTTGCGGAGACGGAGCAGCTTATCGAGCGCAGCGAACTAAGGCTTACTCAGCTTCACCAAACGCGCGCGACTCAGGCTGAAATCAGGAAAGAGATTGGGGATCAGCTTGACCAGGCTTCCGCATCATATTTTAGCGACTATGCTGATGTGATCCGTAGCCAAGCTGCAGATGAGGCGCGGCTCGAAGAGCACCTCGCGCGTATCAAGGATGCTTTGAACTTGCATCTCCGTTTGGAGGGCCAGACAGAGCGCGTTGCAGATCTCGAGCGCGAGAGGGACGAACTCACAGCTGAAATCGAGCGAACGCGTCACAGTGACCCCTCAGTCGCTTTCCGCCTAGCACGCCTAGATTCGATCTTCGAGTCGCTCCTAAGGGAAATCGACGTCCCTCGATTCGAGGAAAACGCTGCCTCTTTAATTGACCGCAAAACTTATCTACCAGTCGTAGATGGGCGTCAATTCAACAAACTGCAGTCACAAGGCGTTTCCGTGCTTGTCAACGTGGCCCACGTATTGGCACACCAAATCGTTTCTCTCGAAGATCCTGGGAGTCTCCTTCCCAACATCCTTATCCTTGATGGTGTGGGAAGCAACGTGGGGCATGAAGGCGTCGATCTGGAACGGCTGCGGAACATGTACCGTACCCTTCGCCGCGTCACAGTCGATCACCCTGAGTTGCAAATTATTGTCACCGACAATGATCCACCCCCCATCGACGACGTCTATGTCGCTTTGCAACTCTCAGACACGGATCGATTCGTGCCAAGCGATGAGGATGAAGACCAAATCGCCGCTGATGCCTAGTTGTAGCGTCACAATGTGCGGCCAATCAGGTTGGCTTACGCCTCCCTTTACACACTGCATCCTCTCGGCCGGCTCAGGTGGGCCAGGTGAATTATGACGGCGTAGAGCGTGGGTCAGTGGTCACCACGTTCGTAGTCCAGCCAGGTCTTCCATGTACTCGGTGTAGCGAGCCTCGACTGGCGGGCCCGGGTGAGTCCTACTCTTTCGGGGGTATTAGTTCCTCTCGCGCGAAGGCCCCCAGGCAGTCCAGTGCATGGTCACAGAGTTCGGTGAGGATTCCCACCGAACCCCCGAGCCCCGGTTCGGTAGTGTCCGACCACGCCAGGAGTTCGGCGGTCTTGCTGAGCCGTAGGCGGAGCGTCTCGTCGCGGATCCGCAGCAGATCCGGCTCCAGCTTGCCATTGCCGAGAGCACCCGCACCTTCGCGGCGTAGCGTGGCAGCGTGGTAGCGAGCGAGCAGAACCTTGGGAAGACACTTCGGCGCCTGCGTCGGCTGGCCGACCTCACGCAGGAAGACCTTGCGGAGCGGTCCGGTGTATCCGTGGACGTGATTCGTCAGCTCGAACAGGGGCGGAAGCACTCGGCCCGCCTCCCCACGCTGCATGCCCTCGCGAACGGGCTTGGTGTGGAGCTGACCACGCTGCTAGGGGATCCTCCCGCGGTCGCCAAGACCGGTGAGGCCAACGGCCCGCGTCTTGTCGCGGTACGCCGTGCGATCATGCCGCCGCTGTGGGGGCCGCCACCACCACCGGTCAGACCGGACTTCTCCCTGGAACGTCTGCGCGAGCAGATCGCCGACGGATGGTCGCAGTACCACTCGGCGGAGTTCGACGTCGTGATGAAGGCACTTCCCGATCTGATCTCGGAGGCACGTTCCGCGTCGGTCTCCGGCACCGAGGACGACCGCAAGGCTGGATTCGCGGCCCTGGGGAAGGTGCTCCAGCTCGGTGGCCACGTCGCGATCCGCATGGGAACGACCGACCTCGCCCTGACGAGCCTGGAACGGGCCATAGACGCTGCGGGCCAGTCCTCCGACCCGCTGCTTCTACCGATGATCGTCAACTCCACGGCGTGGGCGTACCAGCGCCAAGGGCGCCTGGAAGACGCCCTGTACGTCGCCATTCATGCTGCAGACGACATGAAGGCGGCCGGCTACACCGATACCGCGGACGGGCTGAAAGTCTGGGGCGCCCTCACCATGAGCGCCGCCACCTCAGCGGCGCGGAGTCGCGACTACGACCGTGCGGCATCGATGATGGAGACGGCGGAGAAGGAAGCCGCACGCGTCTCCAAGCTCCCCGCTGGTGACGACAACCGCATGATCAGCGTCTTCAGCCCATCGTCGGTCCGTATCGAGCGCGTCCGCCTGGCCGTCCAGTACGGGCACCCCGAAGACGCCCTCGCGCTGGCCAAGGGCATGCGTTTGAGCAAGGACACGCCACCGTCATGGCGAACGTGGCTGCTGCTCGACGTAGCAAGGGCGCACACGGACATCGGGGACGCCGCCGGTGCGGTGAAGACCCTGGAGTCCCTGAAGCGCGTTGCCCCTGAGTGGGTACGCCACCACACCCTTGCGGTGGCCATCGTGCGCGACCTCTGGTCGCTGCCCAACCACCCGCCGGGACTAAGGCCGTTGGCCGAGTTCCTGGGGGTCACCGAATAGCGTCGTGAAAGTGGGACGTTGCGTCCCTGTCTCTGCCGCTGGCATGTCGAAAGCCTGGTCAAGCAAGCGTCCCCGAACCGCGCTACACGGTCCGGGGACTGCCGACCGCTCAACCAGGGAGCAACCGACATGCGGAACTTTAGCCGCACGGGACGTGCGGAAACCGTGCTCAGCAAGAGAGCGAAAGCGGAGATCGGCAGGGCGCTGGAGCGCCGTGAGGGGTTCCAGAAACAGGGTCTGCCGGTGATGGCGCAAGGCGCGTTGGACACCCGGATCACGGTCGTCGTGAAGATGAGCGTGGCCGGCTTCCTGGAGTACGCGGCGAACGAGGCCCACGGGCGGTACATGGCGCACCTGGAGGTCTGCGGGTGCCGGGCAGTCGGGATCTCCTGCAAGCGCGGTGACGAGCTGGCCAGCGACTGGCGCAACGCTCGCGAGCTGGCGGGGGTGGACGCATGAGGGCCCCCGAGCTTGGGCCGGAAGAGAAAGCCGCTCTCTGGGCCGTCGTGGAGCGGTCTGACCGTGATCTGGAAACCCACGAGATGCGGTGTGTCCCGTGTCGGACGCCCGGCGTGAGCTGCGGTACGGGCGCCAACATCGCCGCGACGAACGCGGATGCCAGGCACGCCTTGGGGCTCGAATGACGGCCACCCAAGAACTCGAAAGCCAGGAAGTGACGGCCTGGAACGCCTATCTCGATCACTCCCGGAAGTGCAGCGCCTGCGCAACGGCCTACGCGTACTGCGATATCGCCGCCGTGCTTCTCTCCGACGTCCGCGAACTCCGTGACGCGATCGGATGGGGACCCCGATGAACGCCTTTGGACGTACGGCCTGGTCTCTGTTCATCCTGACCGCGGTAGGGGCCCTCGTCGGCATTCCCGCGCTGGCCTTTACCGGCCACTTGTAGACCCCTGTCCAGAGCCCTCGTGCCTGACGGCGCTGGACAGGTCGCACCCCCAGACACGCGCTCAACGCCGCGGCTGGGGGTGCACTGCTGTCAGGTCCTGGGCGCGATCTGCAATGGGCGCGTCCGAACAACGTCGTGGCCGGCTGGAGGGGCTTTGGCCGGTGCCCTGTTCGGGTTGGGGTCGGGCATGGTCAGGGGGCCGTACGCTGGCCTGGCAACTCGGGCAGGTTGTACCCCTGCCCGGAATTTGATCGAGTGGCCCCCTGGCCTTGCCCGACGCGGGCCCCGACCCGAACAGGTGGGTAAAGCCCCGGAAGTCGGCCACCCCGGCCACAGATGTCTCCCTGTCTCGGCAGTTGCTCGATGGCCCCGCGCACCCAAGCCCTTCCCGTAGAGGCTTGTAGCGTGCGGGGCTTTTCGCATGTCTGGCATCGGTGCGCGGATGCCGCTGAGCGCTGCGGCTGGGTGTGGTGGTGCTGGGCGACGGTTCGGCGGGGCCGGTTCGGTGGCGTCGGGTGTCGCTGTGGCGCCGCGCTCGGTCTGGTTGCCTCCTGGGGCCTCGTCGGTTCGCTGATCTGGGCTGCGCGCTGAGCGGCGGGGGCCGCCGCAGTGGTGACGGAGGCATGGAGCGCGGCGGCCCCTGCCGCCAGTGCGCGCGGCCCGCGTGAGCGGGCCGCCTTGATCCAGTAAAGAAACTTTGAACAGCTCTGGCGCCGCTGCTGTTTGGTCGGTCGCCTGCGGGACGGCGTCGCCTGATTCTCGCGACAGCAACACTCCACACCCTGTACGTAGCGTTTTGCGCTGCATTGCGTGTTTCGTTCGCCGGATCGACGGAACTTGTCCACAGGGTGAGGGCCGGAAACTGGCGTGGTCGGGGCAGGCGTTGCCATTTCGTGACCCATGGTCGCCCCTGGTGGTCACCGTGATGGTCGGGGCTCTCGGGTTTTCTGGAACTCGTCGCCAGCGACTGTCACACCGGGCGCGAATTTCGCACCTGTAGCAAGTGCCCTCCCTTCCTCGGCTCTGGAAGGGGGCGTGCGCTTCGGGTGCTGTGATGGCGGCTTCAGGGTCGACCGGTTCGCGAGAAGGGATTTCAGCGTGACTCAGATCACCGCCCGTGTGGGTCACACGGAGGCTGTTTTCAGTACCTCTATGGGCGTCCTGGGAATGACGCGCGGCATTAGACCACGACATCGCCGGTTGGGAAAACCGGCGATTCTCCGGACTCTTGAATGCCGGCCCCGAAGCTCTCGCGGTCGGTTGAGGAATGGAGAGGTGGTGCCCGTGAGGCGGGACTCGATGGCGGCCGAGTGGCGCCCCTGGCGGGAATCGCCCAACTCGCCTCCCCTGGGACGGGATCGTGCCTGGCGGCTTGCCGGGTCTGCGGGCCAGAGTTGCGGCATGAGCAGGATGCGCGGGCGGTTTCGAGGCGGCGGCACTCACGCGAAGGGCAGTGACTTCGGTCACGTGAATTCAGCGGGAGCGGGTCCCACCGTGTCCCAACGGGTCCCATCGTGTGTCGGCGCGTGTCGTCCTGTCCGGCTCCTCGAAATCGCTCATCTGCGGAATGCAAATCGGTGCCGCAGTATGGGAGTTCGGGAGGCAGGTCCGCCGGTGGCCGAGGTCCTGGGCTTGCCCGGTGCTGGTGTCCGGTGTGCCGAGGGAAATGGGCAAGCCGCGAAACCGGATGGGCAAGCCCTGGGTAAGCCTTTTTCCCGTGATTCGGCGCTTAGGTGGGTGCGGACGGCATGACGGCACGACATGAACGGGGAACGATGGCAGGCCACGAGAGCGGTATACGAAAGGCGGGTGCCACGGACTTGGCCGTGGTGTCCTCGCTGGTCCGGGAAATCACAGCGATGGTCGCGCGGATGAATCGTGAAGCGGAGGTGATGCGGGCGGCGTTGGAACAGCTTAGGGCTGCGAACCCTGCCCACGCTCAGCCTTCAACGCCTCCATTTCTCTCCGCAGTTCCTGATGCTGGGCACTCAGGTGCCGGACCTCGTCCCGAAGCGCGGTGAGTGCTTTGATGAGGTCCGCACTGACGGCAGCTTCGGTATCGGCGTGAACGATCGTCCCCTCTGCCCCGGCCTCGCGCTCCGCTGCCTCCTGCTGCAATTGCCACCAGACGGGCGGGGTGTAATCGATGGTGAACTCGCCCGTCTGCTCAGCGGGTTCGGCTTCGGTGCGGTCGGTGACGTAGCTGCCCCGGCCGTGGATCGTGTAGATCAGCCCTTCGTCCCTCAGGACGTCCAGCGCGTTACGGATGGTCATGCTGGCGAGGTGGAAGCGCTCTGTCAGCAGACGCACGGGCGGCATCTGTTCGCCCGGTTTGATGCGGCCCTGGAGGATGTCGCGCCGCAGCTCGTCGGCGGCGTGCTGATAAGGCGGCCGGCGGTCGTGCCTGCTCTCTGGGGCGTGACTCATACCTCCAGAGTAGCGATCCCTAGCCCCCCTAGCACACCGGACTGACATAGCTGTCCTATCAGGCATGATTGCTAGCTCACCCTCATCACTTGACTTTGCTAGGTCTTATAGGTTCTATAGATGTCAGCCCGCCATCGTGGCGGGACCAAACCGAAGGGAAGTGCCACTCATGGCGCGTATTCGTGTGGGTCTGCTGGAGTCCTCGACGTTCATGGTCGGGACGCTGCCGGTGCCCAAGTACACCGATCAGGAGAAGACGACGTTCGCCACCGACCGGGAGACCAGTCAGAAGCTCTACACGGTGACCGTCTTCCTGATGGAAGAAGACCGCGCGGAAGCCCTGAAGATCACCGTTCCGGCGGGCGGTTTGCCGGACGGTCTCAAGCCCGGTGTCCCGGTGCGTCCGGTGGAACTGTTCGCCACCCCGTGGGCCCGGATCTTCAACGGGTCGCTCTCGGACGGTGTCGCCTACCGGGCTGCGGCGCTCGAACTCGTGATCCCCGTGGCGGCTGAGCCGGGCAAGAAGGCTGCCGCGTGAGCGGGAAACCCTTCCGGCTCTGGGGTGAGCGCGTCTACCCGATGCCTCACCCCGGACCGGACCCCCGGATCACCGAATGCCTGGTGAACTCCGTCGCCGGCGTGCTCGTTGCGCACGGCTACCCGCCGCTGTCGGTCCCCAGTGACTGGGCGGCCCTCGAAACGGCCCTGGTCCGCTACCTCTACCAGCCACCGAAGGAGAAGCAATGAACGTGCAGGAGGTGTACGGCTACGCCCCCCTGATGGTGGGGGCGGGCCTGGCCCTGGTCGGTGTGTGGGCGGTGTGGTGGGTCGTGCGCTACGTGCGGGCTGACTCGATGATGCGGGCCAGTATCCGGCAGGCGGTGCGGGTGCGGTGGACGTGGAAGCGGTTCGCACAGATGGCCGGTCTGGCGGTCACGGACAGGATGCCTACCGCTCTGGCCGAGCTGTCGAACACGGAGGGCAAGCCGATCAAACCGCGCGTCCTGGTCCCGGTATTGAAGGTGACACCGGACCGGTTCGGGGTCGTCGCGCGGGCAAACTGCCTGCCGAGGGTGTCTCTGGAGGAGTTCCAGAAAGCCGCCCCGTACATAGCGGACGCATGGCGGTGTACGCGGGTGTCGGTCCTTCCCGATGGACCCGGCCACGTGCTCATTCGGGGTGTGCGGCTCGATCCGCTGATCACGCCGACCCGGCGGGTGCCTACCGGGCGTGCGCCTGTCCGGCTGGCGGCCTGGGATCTGGGGGTGGACGAGTACGGACAGAGCGTGGAGGTGAGCCTGTCCCAGGTTCCGGGTGTGACCGTGGCCGGCCTGCCCGGCTTCGGCAAAACCAGCCTGATCAACGGGCTTGTCTGTGACTGGGCGCCTTCGCCTGCGATGCAGTTCGTCGGCTTCGACGGGAAGGTGTCCGCCGCGTATCAGGGGGACTACGCGGACCTGGTCAAGCGCATGTTCGCCTTCGTCGGTGACGACCTGGAAGACGCCAACGCCCTGTTCCAACGGCTGGTCAATCTGCGGGAAACCCGCCACACGGCCGTTAAGGCCCAACTCGGGGTGAAGGACATGTGGGCGGTCGGCCCGTCCGCAGCGTGGCCGCTCGTCGTGGTGATCATCGATGAGGCGCACACCTACTTCCGTGACCACCGGGGCAGCGACCCCAAGACGAAGAAGCTCGCGGCGCTGGCGGCGGAGAACGCCCGGCTCGTTGAGGACCTGGTGAAGAAGGGCCGCTCGGTGGGCATCCTGACCGTCCTCGCCACACAGAAGTCCACGGGCGATGCCATCCCCACCTTCATCCGTGACGTCTGTCCGGTCGGCCTGTCGTTCGCGCAGAAGACAGCAGAGGCAGCGGTGGCCGCACTGGGCGAAGACATCCGCAATTGGGACGACGCCAATCCGATCAACCTCCAGGACCCCGCCTATGTCGGCGTCGCGTCTATGAGCCACCAGTCCCGCCCCGGCTTCGCCCGCATCCGCACCCCGTACGTGACCGATGCCGATTCGGCCCGCATCGCCGCGGCAACCGCCCACCTCACCCGCGACCCGATGGAACTCCTGCGTACGCACGGCGGGCTGACCCTGTCCAAAACCATCGACCATCCCGGAGACAGACCCAAGGCGGCCTGAGCCGAACTCGCCCGCACACAAGCGGACTTGAAAGGAGGTGAAACCCTGTGGTTGAGGACCGGATCACTCAGCGCGTCGTGACCGTGGTCATGGTCGTCATCGCCGCTCTGGCGTTCGTCTTCTCCTTCGGCAACGTCTGGTCACTGGCCCTGCGTCTCGGCGTGCCCGCCCCGATTGCTCCGCTGATCGCCCCCATGGTGGACCTGTCAGTGGTCGGGCTCCTGGTCGCTCTGCGCTACCTCTCCCTGCGCGGCGTCCCCGCCGAACAGATGCGCTCCGCCACCCGCCTCATGCACGTCTCCGGACTGCTGACGCTGGCTCTCAACATCGCCGGGCCCCTCGCCCTCGGACACTACGGCCGCGCCGCCGTGGACGCGGTCGCCCCACTGCTGCTCCTCGGCTGGGGCACGGTCGGCCCGCAACTCCTGCGCCATTTCCATGCCGTCGCGCAACCCTCGGAGCCCGCCCCCGTCCCACCAACGACGCGCGGACGGCTGCCTGTTGGTGAAACCGAACACCGTGAAGAGGAACCGAGTGCCACGGCTTCGCCACCGGCCACCGCACCGGCGCCGCCCACGGCCCCGGCCGTGCCAGCAGTGAACGTGCCCGGCCCGCTGCTGGCCGAAGCACGCTCCATCGCCGCCACGCACCTGGCCGAACACGGTGAACCGATCACCGTCGTCCAGCTCAAGCGGCGACTCGGCACCGGCCTGCCCATGGCCACCGCCCTCCACACGGCCCTGTCGGCCTGACCTCTCCGCCGGCCTTCCGGCACACCACCCAACCCCGCCCATCAGGGCTCAGTCCGTCATGCCGCCGGGCAGCGATCGGCCTCACCCACCTCTGCCCGGCGGCCCCCTACACCTGCGCCAGAAGGGATATCCCGCACCATGACCCGCCCCCCGGACCTGCGCCACGTGATCAGCCCCTCCGTCCGGGACCTGATCGAGCTGGCCCACCTCGACAACTTCGATCGCGTCACCGAACAGGTCCGCAACCTGCGCGGCTGCACCCGCCCCATCAACCTCGTCGGCTGGACCACCACCACCGACCGCACCACCCAAAGCGTCCTGCGGTCCTACTCCACCGACAGCGAACCCACGGGGCGACTGCTGACCGCGTGCGGTAACCGCCGCTCCTCACGCTGCCCGGCCTGCTCCCGCCTCTACGCCGCCGACACCTACCACCTGATCAAAGCCGGGCTCTCCGGCGGCAAGACCGTGCCCGACACCGTCCGCACCCACCCCCGCGTCTTCGTCACCCTCACTGCCCCCTCCTTCGGCCCCGTCCACAACCAGCCCACCACCCAAGCGGGAAATCCCCGCCGCTGCCGCTGCGGCACCCACCACACCGACGATGACCCCACGATCGGCACCCCGCTCAACCCCACCACCTACGACTACACCGGCGCCGTGCTGTGGAACGCGCACGCCGGAGCCCTCTGGGCACGCTTCACCACCTACCTCCGCCGCACCCTCGCCGCCGAACTCGGCATGACGCAGAAGGCGTTGAGGGCCGCGCTGCGTGTCTCCTTCGCCAAAGTCGCCGAGTACCAGGAACGCGGCCTGGTCCACTTCCACGCCGTGGTCCGCTTCGACGGACCCGAAGGACACACAAGCCCACCCCCCGCCTGGGCCACCCCCGACGCACTCATCAGCGCCGTTCACGACGCTGCGAAGCGTTCCGTCCTCACCGTGGAATCCGATGCGATCGGGGAGCGCACGATCGAGTGGGGGGAGAGGGTCGACGTACGGGAGATCACCGCGCTCGGTGACGGCGAACTCACTGATCACAAGGTCGCGGCATACATCGCCAAGTACTCAACCAAGAGCGCCGACAAATCCGGAACCGTCGACCGCACGCTGATCTGCCACCCCTGCGCCGGACGGGGCTACCAGCGCGGCCCCGACGGCTACCGCGACCTGTGCGCCGACTGCGACGGCACCGGACAAGCCGAACCCCTGCGGGACCTGCGCGTACAGCAGCACGTACGCCAGATGATCCGCACCGCCTGGGACCTCGGCCACCTGCCGGAATTCGCCCACCTCAAGCTCTGGAAATGGGCCCACATGCTCGGATTCCGCGGCCACTTCTCCACCAAATCCCGCACCTACTCCACCACCCTCGGCGCACTCCGAGACGTACGTCGCACCTGGCGCACCGCCCAAGCCGAACAAGCCCGCACCCGCGCCGGCCTCCCCAACCCCGACGAGAACACCACCCTCGTCACCGACTCCTCATGGGCCTACCTCGCCACCGGCTATCGCCCCGGCGAAGAACTCCTCGCCGCCCAAGCCCGTCACGACACCGCCCAGTCACACGAACAGGCCCAACGCGCCAAGACAGAGGGAGAGATCTGGCAATGACCGTGCTCAACGTGGATCAGGTCGCTGACCGCCTCGGGATCAGCCGCTGGAAGGTGTACGACCTGATCCGCTCTCGCGAACTCCCCTCCTTCAAGGTCGGCCGCTGTCGCCGTATCAGCGAGTCGGCCGTGCACGACTACATATCCCTCCGCACCGAACAGGAGGCCGCGTGATGGCCAAGAAGAACGCGAACGGGCAGGGCACCATCTACCAGCGGCGGGACGGCCGTTGGGAGGGGACGGCCTTCGTGCTGGCTACTGACAGCACATTCAAGCGGCGGAGTGTCTACGGCAAGACCTGGGACGACGCTCACGAGAAGCTGACGAAACTCAAGGCCGACTCCCAGAGCGGCCTTCCCGTTGCTACGAGCAAGATGGCGTTGTCCGAGTTCCTGGCCTACTGGCTGGCGAATGTCGCTCGTCCGAAGGTCCGCAGAACCACCTACGTGAACTACGAATCACTGGTGCGGAACTACGTCACGGCCGAGTTCGGAAAGAAGAAGATCACTCGACTGACGGCGCGCGACATCCGGGCCTTCCTCGTCAAAACGGCGGCCACCTGCCAGTGCTGCGCACAGGGCAAGGACAAGGCCCGGCCCGAGAGTAAGCGGCGGTGCTGCGCCCTCGGGAAGTGCTGCAACAAGCTGCCCTCGGACCGGACCGTGCGTTTCCTCCTGGTGCTCCTGCGCGCAGCACTCCAACACGCCGTACGTGAAGACGAACTGCCGCGCAACGTGGCCCGGAATGTGGAGCTGAGCATGGGAAACAGGCGAGAGATCGAACCGCTGTCCTCGACGGAGGGGCGGCAACTCCTGGCAGCTGCTCGGGACAACCGGCTATGGGCCGCGTACGAACTGGCCGTCCGCATCGGTCTGCGGCGGGGCGAGCTGTTGGGGCTGCGCTGGTCCGACCTGGGTCTGTACGAGGGGGTCCTCACTGTCCGGCAGGCACTTCAGCGTGTCGGCGGGGAGTTGCTGTTCGTCGCTCCCAAGACTCAGCGTTCCGCCCGGCGGGTAGCTCTGCCTGCCGAGTGCGTGACGGCGCTCCGCGCTCAGCGTGCCCAACAGCTCGCGGACAAGAAGGCGGCCGGAGAAAAATGGAAGGGCGAGGGGCACGGCCTTGTCTTCACCACGAAGAACGGAACGCCCATCGAGCCGCGCAACCTGAACCGCTCCTTCGAAACGCTCTGTGGCCGCGCCGGGGTCCGAAAGGTCCGCTTCCACGACCTGCGCCATACGTGCGCGTCGCTCCTCCATGAGCAGGGAGCCGATGCCCGCATGATCATGGAAGTCCTCGGACACAGCTCGATCCGGGTCACCATGGACATCTACACGTTCGTCCGGCTCGACTCGCAGCGCTCCGCCTTCGACCGCGTGGGCGACGCACTTCGGGGTGACGGCAACGGACGGGACGATGACGACGGCCCCGCCGGCACTCCGGTGGCCATCTGATCACCGCGCCGGAGCGGTTGCCGTCAACCACTGCCGTCAAGGCACACACCAGAGGCCCCATCGATTCCTCGATGGGGCCTCTGGCCTGCTGTGCACTCGGCAGGATTCGAACCTGCAACCTTCTGATCCGTAGTCAGATGCTCTATCCGTTAAGCTACGAGTGCTTGTCATGCTGGGCTTTTTGGGGCCCTCTGCGTTGCGAGAACAACATTACATGACCTGCGGCGTCACGTGAAATCCATTAGCCGCACCCCGCCTGAGCTGCGGAGACGTCATGAAACGGCGGGCTGAACGGCCGAAGCCCCGGCCTGGTGGACGGGGCTTCGGTGATCGATGCGCGGAGGCGGAGGGATTTGAACCCTCGATGGGCTTTAAGACCCAAACCGCATTAGCAGTGCGGCGCCATAGACCGGACTAGGCGACGCCTCCAGCACACCCGCGCGGGCGCGGATGGTGCGTGTCAGATGATGACACAGCCGAGCGTGGTGTCACCAATCGCCGCCCACGGTACTAGGCGGGAAGCCCGCAGGGCAAAGCACTTCCTCGCGCCCCCGGTCCGGGCGCAACGACTGGGCCGCGCGCGCGTTAGTGATGCCGGGCGCGCACCGTCGGGCCCTTCGGAATCGTCTGCCGTCAGGAGTTCCCGTGTCGCGTCGTTTCTCCCTCACCGCCACCGGCGTGTTCGCCGGCTCGCTCGCCGCCCTGGGTGCCTTCGCGCCCACCGCTGCCGCAGTCGGCCCGTTCGACCTCGCGCCGCTGCCGCTCCACTCGCTCTTCCAGGAGCAGGAGCCGGACCGGCTCACCGTGACCGTCGTCGACACCAACATCACCCGCGCGGACGGTACGTACGAACTGCGCTGCGGACCCTCCGGCGGTACGCACCCCGAAGCCGCCTCCGCCTGTGCGCGGCTGGACGAGCTGGCCGCCGAGGACAAGAACCCGTTCGCGCCGGTGCCCGATGGCCAGATGTGCACCATGCAGATGGGCGGGCCCGCCACCGCGCGGGTCACCGGGACGTGGCACGGCCGGAGCGTCGACGCGACGTTCAGCCGTAAGAACGGCTGCGAGATCTCCCGCTGGCAGAACCTCGTCCCCGTGCTCCCCGCCGCCCGGGGCTGAGCCACACGTAGCCCACAGCCGGCCACACGCAGCCGCACGTGGGGGCGTGCGGGGCAGGTGGGGGCGGGTGGGGGAGCGCGGGGACGGCGTACGTACCGGGTCCGCACACAACCTTGGTGAGAGCTCCCCCTCATCCGCCGCCCCGCCCCGCCCCCCAGCCCTTAGACTCCCTCCAGTGACAGGCTGAGACTCCGAGGGGCAAGATGGGACCGGCCGTCCGCAAGGTGCAGTGGGTCAGGGAGGAAGCGTCGTCGTGAGCAGCAGGCCATCCCGAGGCGCTGCTCGCCTCGCGGCGATACTTGACGCGCTTCCCGACGGACTGGTGCTCGTCAACAGCAACGGCACCGTCGTCAACGCGAACACCATCGCCCTCGAAACCTTCGAAACCCCTGGTACGGCCCTGGTCGGGCGCGGTCTGCTCGATCTGCTGCCGCAGTTCGACCCGCGTCTGATCCCCGGCTCGATGCGCCGCCCCGAGGCCTCCGACGAGCGGGGCCGTACGAAGCCGACCCGGATGATCGCGCGCCGTACGGACGGCAGCGAGTTCCCGGTCGAGGTCACCAGCGCCAATCTGGAGGACGGCCGGCAGGCCTACAACGATCTGCACAACTACACCGGTGACGAGCTGCTCATGCTCGTCGTCCGCGACCTCTCGGGGACCGTCGACACCGAGGCGGAGCTGGCGCGTTCGCAGCGCCAGACCGAGATGATCCTGCGGGCAGCCGCCGAGGGCGTGGTCGGTACGGACACCGACGGCCGCGTCGTCCTCGTCAACCCCGCCGCCGCGCAGATCCTCGGCTTCCGGGCCAGCGATCTGGGCGGCCAGGAGCTGCACCCGCTGATCCTGCACTCGCGCGCGGACGGGGAGCCGTTCCCGTACGAGGACTCGCCCCTCGCCGACACCCTCAAGTCGGGGCGCAAGCACCGGGTGCGCGGGCAGGTGCTGTGGGCGAAGAACGGCAGGCAGGTACCGGTCGACCTGACCACCGCGCCCGTACGGGACGGGGAGCAGCTCGTCGGCGCGGTGATGACGTTCACCGACCGGCGTCCGTACGAGGAACTGGTCGAGGCGCACGCGACCGAGGCCAGCGAGACGGCCGAGCGGCACGCGGCGGAGCTCGCGGAGACGATCGAGCGCCATACGGCCGAACTCGAAGAGGCCGTCGAGCGGCACACCGCCGAACTCGCCGACCGCAGCGACCGCTACGCCGCCGAGATCGAAGAGCTCGCGGAGCGGTACGACAACACGGCCCGCCGGCACCACCAGCTGACCGCGGTCCTCGGCGGCGCGCTGCGCGGTCCGCTGGAGGAGCTGCGCGGTGAGCTGTCGACGCTCGCCGCCGACCCGGCAGGGCAACTGTGGCCCGAGGCCAACCAGATGCTGCACCACCTGTCCGCCGGGTACGCGCGGATGACGACGCTGGTGGACAACGTCCTCGGCTATCAGCGGCTCGACGAGGGCCTGGACCGGCTGAACAAGGTCAAGGTGCTGCTCGACGGGGTCGTGGCGGCCGGGGTCGAGGGCGCGGTCGAGCTGATCGGTCCGGGCCGGGCGCAGTTCGCCGTGCACGCCCCCCCGATCGAGGCGGAGGTCGACCCGGTACGGCTCGCGACGGCGCTCGCGCATCTCACGGCGGACGTGGCCGGGGTCGATTCCACCGGGCGTACGCGGGTGGTGCCGGGCGGCGGTTACGTCGACTCCACGATCGTGGTGGCGGCGGCGCAGCGCGGGGATGTCGTACGGATCGAGGTACGCGGGCCGTTCGCGGGCGGCGATCCGGTGCACGAGCCGATCGTGCGCGGGATCGTACGGGCGCACGGCGGGGTGTTGCAGACGCACGAGATGCCGGGCATGGGCGGCAGCGCGTACGTGCTCGAAGTGCCCCTGGGGGAGGGGTCGGGGACATATCACCCGCCCGCGCCCGAGGAGAGCCAGGCACCGGCGCAGCCGGTACAGCCCGTGCAGCAGGAGCCGGCGCCCGGGTCGACGGGTGGCTCCGGGCGGCCCGGCGGTGGGCGGCGCCGGGCGCGGCGGGCTTCGACGGACGCGTTCCTCGGGGCTCCGGGCGAGGAGCCCGGCGAGCCGACGGGGCGGCGCAGGGCGCGTACGGATGCGGCCCCGGGCACGGACGCGCAGCCGGTGCCCGTACCGGCTCAAGGCTCCGGTGAGAGCACTGGCGGGGGCGGCGCTCCCGGTGGTGGGGGTACGGGCCGCAGGCGCGGCCGGCCCAGCCCGGCGGAGAGCGCGGCCGGGGCCGTACCGGGCGCGGAACTCGCGGTGTCGGCCCGGCCGGCTCCGCCCGCCCCCCCCGCCCTGCCGGCCGCCGCTTCCGAGGGGTCGGTCGTGACCGCCGCCGAGGGGGCGCATCCGAACGGGCGCGCCGCCTTGGGCCAGGCCGTTCCGCCGCAGGGCGTACCGCACGGCGCACAGCAGGAGGCCGCGGCTGCCGGTACGGGGCGCCGTGCGCGGCACAGCGGCCAGAGCGCCCTCCCGGCCCTGCCCTCCGGCCCGTCGCCGGTGCCTGCGCCTGCGCCGGCCCCGGAGCAGGCGCTCCAACAAGCACCGCGGCAGGCACCGCCGCAGACCCCGCGACCCGTTCCGGCACAGCAGCAGGCGGCGGCGCACCCCGTGCCCGCCCAGCAGCAACCGGCCGTCCGTCGTCCCCGGCGTGCGCTGGCTGCCACACAACAGCGGCCCGAGCCCGCGCCGGCGCCCGCCGGCGAGGTCCCGCCCGCGCGCGCACAGTTCGCGCTCCCCCCGGCCGAGGCCGACCGCACTCCCGACGCCTCGCTGCCGGGCCGCCACGACGCCGTGGGGGCGGACCCGCGCGCGGACCACACACCGCTGAAGCCCCATCCCGTCGCGGCCCAGACCTCCCAGCCGGGGCGGCGGCCCGGGGGGCTCACGGACGCCCCCGCGAGCCCCAACGACCCGCGCAGGACGGACCCGCGTACGAAGGACCCGCGCCGGGCGCTCGCGCCGGAGCCCGGCGACAACGGCGCGCCGCCCGCGGACCCCAACAGCTGGGCGCCCGCGATGCCGACCGCATCGGGCGTCGGCGTGATGCCGGGCGCGCCCGGCCCGGCGGCACCCGGCCAGGGCGCTCCCGGTGAACCCTCGTGGCCCGTCCCCGGAGCCGTACCGCCGCCCGAGCAGCACACGCACCCGCACCCGGACGACGACACCGACGGCACGGCCGGCCCGGCCGACACCGCAGGCACCACAGGCCCCGTCGGCACCACAGGCCCGGCAGACACCGACGGCACGGGCAACGGGACCGGCGGAAGCAACACCGCCGCCGCCCACCAAGACCCCCGCGCCGCCCAGCCGTTGCCCCTCGCCCAGCCCCTGCCCGAGGAGGAGCCGATGCCGGCCGACTCCACACAGGGGCGGGCGTACAGCGTCCGTACGCTCGGCCAGGGCGTGCCCTTCTCGCAGCAGATCACCAAGCAGCAGAACCAGAGCCTCGGTTCCGGCCGCCGCCGCAGGCTCTCCTCCCCGCACGACCCCGACGACACCGGCGCCGGTGCCTCCGGCCCCTCCCACGGCGGTCAGGGCGGACCCCTCGCCCACGGCCCGCACTCCGAGGGCCGCGCCTACGCCATAGGAGCTCCGGACGAGGGCGCCGAAGGCCCGCAGCCGCTCGACGGTCCCGGCGGCGCGGTCGAGGTCGCCAACCGCCCCCAACCCCGGCCCGTCGACGACGAACTGCCCCCCGAGCCGCTGGACAACCCGCGCCGGCTGCTGGTCTGGCCCGCCCCCGACGTCTCCACCCAGCAGGCCCTGAGCGACCGCGGCTACCGCCCGGTGATCGTCCACTCCCGCGAGGAGGTCGACGCGCAGATCGCGGCCTTCCCGGCGGCGCTGTTCGTGGACCCGCTGACCGGCCCGATCACCCGCACCGCGCTCCAGTCGCTGCGCCAGGCCGCGGTCGCCGCCGAGGTCCCGGTGCTGGTGACCGCCGGGCTCGGGCAGGCGACGCGCGAGGCGGCGTACGGGGCCGACCCCGCCGTACTCCTCAAGGCGCTGGCGCCGCGCGACAGTGAACAGCACCCGCCGCGCGTGCTGTTGATAGAGGAGAGCGAGGAGATCGCGCTCGCGCTGACCGCGACGCTGGAGCGCCGTGGCATGCAGGTGGCGCGCGCCGGGACGGACAGCGAGGCGGTGACGCTCGCGGGCCAGATGCGGCCGAATCTGGTGGTGATGGACCTGATGCAGGTACGGCGCCGGCGCGCGGGCATCATCGACTGGCTGCGCGCGAACGGCCAGTTGAACCGTACGCCGCTGGTCGTCTACACCTCCACGAGCATCGACCGCGACGAACTGCCGCAGCTCTCCGCCGGGGAGACCGTACTGTTCCTCGCGGAGCGGTCCACGAGCGAGGACGTGCAGGCGCGGATCGTGGAACTGCTCGCGAAGATCGGTACCAACTGACCCTTCGGACAAGGCCAGTTGGCATCCGTGAAGTGCCGCCGGACAGGACCTACACCTCGGTGACGTCCAGTTCCCCGTCCGCGTACCGCTTGCGGATCACCTTCTTGTCGAACTTCCCGACGCTCGTCTTCGGCACCGACTCCACCGCCGACCACCGCTCCGGCAACTGCCACTTGGCGACCGTCCCGGCGAGGAACGCCTTCAGCGAGGTGAAGTCGGCGCTCGCGCCCTCCTTCAACACCACTGTCGCCAGCGGCCGTTCACCCCACTTCTCGTCGGGTACGGCGACGACGGCGGCCTCGGCGACATCCGGATGCGCCATCAACTCGTTCTCCAGCGCCACGCTGGAGATCCACTCGCCGCCGGACTTGATGACGTCCTTCGCGCGGTCGGTGAGGGTGAGATAGCCGTCGGGGCTGATGACGCCGACGTCGCCCGTCTTCAGCCAGCCGTCCTCACTGAACTTGTCCTCGGGCCTGAGCGGTTCGGCGCCGGCGCCGCCGTAGTAGGAGGCCGCGATCCAGGGCCCGCGTACCTCAAGCTCACCGGCCGACTCGTTGTCCCACGGCAGCGTGTCACCGCCTGGACCGGTCAGCCGCGCCTCGACGCCGACGGGGAATCGGCCCTGGGTGATGCGGTACGGCCACTCCTCCTCGGCGGTCAGACCGGCGGGCGGGTTGGACGTCGTGCCGAGCGGCGAGGTCTCCGTCATGCCCCAGGCGTGGCAGAGCCGTACGCCGAGCTTGTCGTACGCCTCCATCAGTGCGGGCGGACAGGCGGCCCCGCCGATGGTGACCCGGAGCATGGAGGTCAGATCGCGCGGCTTGTCGAGGACCTCGGCCAGCAGCCCCTGCCAGATCGTCGGCACGGCGGCGGCGTGCGAGGGCTTCTCGCTCTCGATCATGTCGGCGAGCGGGGCGGGCTGGAGGAAGCGGTCGGGCATCAGCATGCCGACGCCGGTCATGAAGGTGGCGTGCGGCAGGCCCCAGGCGTTCACATGGAACTGCGGTACGACGATGAGCGTCGTGTCCTTGTCCGTCAGCCCCATCGACTCGGCCAGGTTGATCTGCATCGAGTGCAGATAGATCGAACGGTGCGAGTAGACGACGCCCTTCGGCTCACCGGTGGTGCCGGAGGTGTAGCACATGGCGGCGGCGGTGCGTTCGTCCAGTTCGGGCCAGTCGTACGTGGTGGGCCGGCCGGCGATCAGGTCCTCGTACTCGTGCACCTGGACGGCGCTGCCGGCGGCTTCCGTCAGCGGGCCCCGGTCGCCGGGGCCTGACACGACGACGTGCTCGACGGTCGTCAGATGGGGAAGGAGCGGCGCGAGGAGCGGCAGCAGGGAACCGTTCACCAGGACGACCCGGTCGGCGGCGTGCCGGACGATCCAGACCAACTGCTCAGGAGGCAGGCGCAGATTGAGCGTGTGGAGGACGGCCCCCATGGAGGGGATCGCGAAGTATGCCTCGACATGTTCGGAGTTGTTCCACATCAAAGTGGCGACCCGGTCGTCGCCCGTGACGCCGAGTTCGTCGCGCAGGGCGCCGGCGAGCTGTGCCGCGCGTTCACCGATCTCGGCGAAACTGCGGCGCCGCGGCTCACTCTCCCCGGTCCAGGTGGTGACCTGCGACTTCGCGTGGATGGTCATCCCGTGGCGCAGGATGCGGGTCACAGTCAGCGGTACGTCCTGCATGGTGCTCAGCACGGCGTCCTCCCGGTGGGCGCCGTCGGCCAGGCGACAGCGGCGCGATGTGGCAGAAAGGCTTGCGGAGATTCTGCGCACATACCGATCGGTATGTCACTACCCGGGAGTACGAAATACTCGGAGCGGAGACACTCGGAGCGGAGACACTCGGTACGGAACGGGGCTGTACGCGACGGGGCGCCCGACGCGACATCCCCTGCGGATGCCGGAGTTACGGAAGTCGCGGGTCAGCGGACGGGCGTCAGCTCCGGATCCTCGCGCAGCTTTCCGAGCGCACGCGACACCGCGCTCTTCACCGTGCCGACGGAGACCCCGAGCACCTCGGCGGTCTGGACCTCGCTCAGGTCCTCGTAGTAACGGAGCACCACCATCGCGCGCTGCCTGTCGGGCAGTTTCATCACCGCGCGCCACATCGCGTCGTGCAGCACCTGCTCGTCGGCCGGGTCGGGCGCGGGCAGACCGGCCGGCTCGGGCAGCTCCTCGCAGGCGAATTCGTCGACCTTGCGCTTGCGCCACTGCGATGTACGGGTGTTGACGAGGGCCCGGCGGACATAGCCGTCGAGGGCGCGGTGGTCCTCGATCCGGTCCCAGGCGACGTACGTCTTGGTGAGAGCGGTCTGCAGCAAGTCCTCGGCATCGCTCGGATTCGCGGTGAGCGAGCGCGCGGTACGCAGCAGCACGGGCCCCCGCGCCCGTACGTACGACGAGAAGGACTTGTAGGCCGTGTGAGGGTGCGACTGCTGATGCGCGTGCGACTGCTGCGCATGGGCGTGGGCGGGTGGGTGCGAGTTCGGGAGATACGGCGAATACGAGGCGGCCTTCGAGGCGCTCGTGCAGACAGGCGTGGTCATGGCTCCACGCTAGGAGCGGGCCCTTCTCAGGGGATCGGCCCCAGGTCCCGAAGGTACGTCCGCCTCAGGGAGTAGAGGTGGTGCCGGCCACACCTCCTGTAGATGGAGGAGGGGATCACTCTCGTCAGGGTCGGCCCCGGCGGCAGGGGGTCGCTGTTGATCTACGGCGGTGTGTGGCGGGGTGGCCCTGAGGCCTTGTGCCCACTGACTCCGCAGGTGGGCGCGGTGCGGGCCGCGCACGCGAGGGCGGGGGTGTCGGAGCCGTACACCTTGGTGATGAGGGAGAGACGTGCCGCGGCGTGTCGTACCGGGGGACGGGACGTACTACCAGGGTTGTCGGGCGGGGGTACGGCGGGGGCCGGAGGCGGCGGGGGCAGCGGGGCAGCGGGGCGATGGCGGCGGGGGTGGCGGCGGGGGTGGCGCGGCGGCGAGGGCCTGGCCGAGGGGGAAAACGAGGACGGTCCGCACGGCGGCACCGAAGTGCCGTCGCGCAGACCGCCGCTCACCCCTCAGTCAGGCCCCCCGCCGGGCCGCGCGCTAGAAGAGATCGAAGAAGTTCACCGCGACGTTCTCGTTGGACTGGTCGATCACGGTGAATCCGGACCCGTTCACGTTGGCGGTGTTGTTCTGGTTCGACGCACCCGCGCCGGTCGCCGTCTGCTGTGTGGTCGTCGAGTTGCCGGAGTTGTCGTCGCCCACACCACTGCCGACGATCGTGGCCACGCTGGCGTTCGATCCGTCGTCCGCGAAGTCGTCGGCGGACGCCGAGCCGGTGAACAGCGCCGCGGCGAGGGGCAGGGCGGCGACGGCGGCGAAGACGCGGGCGGTACGGAAGCTTGCCATGTCAGTTCCTCCAGGAACGAGATCTTCTGAGCGAGAAGTACGGCTTTTGCCAGGGCAGTTGGCCGACCGCCCCGACGTTGTTCTCGACGTCGCGGATCAAGAATTGCCCACCGAATCCCCGGCGAACCAGCCCTCAGCGGGTTATTCCCTCGCAAGCGTAAGGACATGTCGATAAACCCCCTTCATGACATCAACAGGCCAGTTCGGTCTGTATGCACCCGTACGGAACGCGTCAGGAGCCAGTGCCCGCAAGGGGGGAAGCGTTTCAGCACAGTTTCGGCCAATCTTTCCCACTCCCTTTATTCGAACAACAGTGCGAACATGGACGCATGGCCATCACCGCCCCGCACTCGACCACCCTGGCCCTCGCGTACGCGCTCTCAGCAGCCGAAAGCGGGTTCCCCGTCATCCCGCTGTCCCCCAGCAAGCTCCCCGCCCTGCGCTCACCCCATCGGGACCGGCCCGGTTCCGGGGCCAACCCCTGCCGCGGTGAGTGCGGCCTCCCAGGTCACGGCGTGCACGACGCCACGACCGACCCGGCCGCCGTACGGGCGCTGTTCGCCGCCGCGCCCTGGGCGACGGGTTACGGCATCGCCTGCGGACGGGCGCCGCACCATCTCGTCGGCATCGACCTGGACGTCACGCCGACGGGGGTGGGTGCTGGATCTGGTGCGGGTTCGGGCGCGGGTTCGGGCGCGGGTTCGGGCGTCGGCGTCGATGCCACGCCGGACTCGGTGGCCGCGCTCCAACAGCTCGCCTTCCAGCATCTGTTCACGCTGCCCGAGACCGTCGTTGTGCTCACCCCGAGCGGCGGCCGGCACATCTGGCTGTCCGGCCCCGCCGGAGTCACGGTCCCCAACTCGGCGGGCCGCCTCGCGCCCGGCATCGACGTACGGGGCGCGGGCGGCTATCTCGTCGGGCCGGGCTCCGTCTCCGCCCGCGGCGCGTACCGGCTGGCCCCCGGCTCGGCTGGACTCACCCCCGCGCCCTGCCCACGCGCCCTCCTGCGCCTGCTCACGCCCCCCGAGCGCGCTCGCCACGCGGGGCCGGGCGGACGGCGGGGCCGCCCGGCGCAGGGCCACGGCCTGGTGCAGTTCGTCCTCGCCGCGCACGCGGGCCAGCGCAACACCCGGCTGTTCTGGGCGGCTTGCCGGGCGTACGAGCACGGCTTCGGCGAGGCCCTCGCGGAGTCGCTGGTCGACGCGGCCGTACGAACGGGCCTCACCGAACACGAGGCGCGCGCGACGATCGCCTCGGCGTCACGCCTGACGGCGGGGCCCGCGTAACTCCCCGCGTAGCGGCCCGCGTACGACGGTGGTTACCGCACGTCGATGGTCAACGTCGCCTTGTTGTTGGACTTGTCGGTGTCGTAGACCGGGTCGATGTCGTAGTTCGACGTGGCCTTGACCTCACCGGACGTATCGGCCCACCGCCCCTTGTCGATCCTCAGGACGATGGCGAACGCCTCGATCTCACCGACCTCCAGGGTGTAGTCGTCCTCCTGGCAGACGTACTTCGGGTGCCCCGGCTCCGAGGGCCCGGTCGGCCCGTCGATCCCGAACGGCTTGCACTCCTCGGGGACTTCGACGGCCGTCGTGCCCTTGGGGATGTTCACGAGGAGCGCGGGATGGTCGTCGCTCTCGTTGTTCTGGATCCAGCCCGGTCCGTCGTTGCGGATCGCGGGCGTGACAACGACCTTGGTGCCGGGCTTCCCCGCGGCCTCGTCCCCCGTCGCCACGAGATCGGCCGAACTGTCCGTGTCCAGCGCGAGCCGGCGGTGGGCCTCGTCGTAACCCTCGCCCGGGGCCCCGCCGGTACGGTCCGTGCCGTACTCGACGACCTCCATCAGCGCGTTCTTCAGCACCTTGTACGTCACCGGCACCGTGTGGCTCTCGCCGGGCGCGATGCCGACGTCCAGCTCGCACAGCGCCTGCTTGATCCTGTCCCCGACCGTCGAGTACGTGCAGCCGTCGACCGGCTCGGTGAAGGCCAGCCCACGCGTGAGCCGCAGCCGGAAGGTGACACCATCGGTGGCGGCGGTGCCGTTGTTGGTGAGGGTGACGGAGTCGCGCCGGATCTCGCCGGGCCTGAGCTGATTCCCCGACAGCTCAGACACGGCGAGATCCGGCGCGACGGTCTCAGTAGCTGTTGTCGTTCCGGTCTTGAGGGGTGAGTGTCGAACGGGAGTCTCGATCGGGTGATCGCTGCTGGCTGCGGGCATGAAGGCAGGGCCTCTTGGTAGCTCGGGTTACGAAGCCAACCGAGATCCAGGAGACCCTGTTGCCGCAGTTGTACGCGCTCGCGCCGGTGGAGTTCAACTCGGCTGCACCGACGTGTGATTGCGTCGCTCACCGGTTCGGAAACGCGGCCGATCACCCGGAGTGTGTTCGGCGGTATCCCTCGGACATGACGGGCGCGGAGTGGGCCGCGGTTCGGCCGCTGCTGCCGGTGCCCGGCTGGCTGCGCGGCCGGGGCGGGCAGCCTGAGGCGTACTGCCACCGGGCGATACTGGACGCGGTCCGCTACCTGGTCGACAACGGCATCAAGTGGCGGGCGATGCCTGCCGACTTCCCGCCGTGGGACCGGGTCTATGCGTTCTTCCGCCGCTGGCGCGACCACGCCCTGGTCAAGGAGTTCCACGACCGGCTGCGATCGAGGATCCGCGAGGGGGAGGGGCGCGACACGGAGCCGACGGCCGGCGTGATCGACTCGCAGTGCGTCAAGGCGGACTCCGTCGTCGGCTCGGACAGCCGTGGCTTCGACGGCGGCAAGCTGGTCAACGGACGTAAGCGGCACGTCGTGGTCGACACACTCGGTCTGCTGCTGGGGGTGATGGTCACCGCCGCGGACACCGGCGACCGCGCCGCCGCACAGGTCCTGCTCGGGCAGGTGGCCGACGCGCACCACCGGCTGACCCTGGTCTGGGCGGACGGCGGCTACACCGGCCCCCTCGTCGAGTACTGCCTGGCCAGGCTCGCCCTGGTCCTGGCGATCGTCAAACGCAGCGACGACCAGAAGGGGTTCGTGGTGCTGCCCAAGCGGTGGATCGTCGAGCGCCTCTTCGCCCACCTCATGCGCACCCGCCGCCTGGCACGCGACTTCGAGCGCCGCACCACCAGCGCCGAGGCGATGATCTACTGGTCGATGATCCTGCTCATGACCCGCCGCCTCGCCCGGCCACGCCCGCAGCCAGCGTGAACCGGCCCGGCGCGGGCTCGGCCAGCCAACCGCGCGCGACCAGGCGTTTCATCTTCGACCGCAGTGCCTCCACTCGCGCCGGCACTACGTCCATGCCGAACGCTGCGGCCATCTCCTGGCAGGTCAGCGGCCCTTGATGGAGCCGGTCCCGGCCCGAGAGCGCCTGCAGAATGCGCTGGTAGTCCACCGACACCACCGACCAGGCCAGCCCCTGGCGCCACACCGGCACCTGCGACTTCGGCTTCGCCGCCTCCCGGGGCGCCGGCTTCATGTCCGAGTCCTGCGGATCCGGGGTGATCTCCGTGTCCGCGGTGCTGCCGCCATCCGGAGCCAGCACCGTATCGACCCGCCTGCGAGCGATCACCCACTCCTGCCACGCCAACTCGGCCGCAGCCAGCTCGGCCTGGATACGGTCGGCCTCCCCACGCAGCCCGTCGACTCGACGACGGGCAGCCAGCTCGTGCTGTTCCAACAGTCCGACCACCGACGGCATCCGCGACCTCCCAGGGAACGACAACCCGATAGGCCACCACTCCCACCGAACCACCGATCCCATGCCCGACCAGCGGAAACGCATCGATCACGTCCGGAAAGACAACAGCTTCTTAGTCTCCACAGACATGCTGATGATGCGGCGCACTTGGCCAGGGGCCACCGTGCTGGTGGCCCCTGGCCGAGCCCAATGAGCAAAGGCCCGAATAGCAGGGCAGTCCGGAGAAGGCACAAACCTTGTAAAGATCAGTGTGCCCACGCGCAGTCAGAGCCAGGGGCACGCTTTTCAACTGTGGTGGTCGCCCTGGGGCCGTCGAACAGCGCCGTTCATCTGCGTTCATGTGCGGCCGGTCATGAGAGCGGCCTTCAGCTTTGGCCTCGCCTGAACGCCGGTGAACGGGGCTGAATGAGACGGAAACTGAGACGGCAGCGTGCCCCTGCTTCACGGCCTGAGCTGGTTGTGTTGAGGATCGAAGCAGACCAGCCCCGTGGAGTCGGCGAAGGCCGCCGCATAGGCGGAGGCTTCGTCGGCCCTGCTCCATTGCATCGGGAAGTAGATGAGCGGGCCGCTGGCCTCTTTGATCAACGGTCCCGTCGACCAAGGCGAGGTCTCGTGCACGTCCTCGGTCAGGTCACACCACCGCTCCAGAAGCGCGGCGGCGTAGGCGGCAATCCGCTCGGTCGGCGGGTGCTTCACTTCCGTGTCGAGGTAGCGGTCGTAGAGGTCCCTGAATGTCCGCACGGCCGCTCTGTCGTCCGCCGGACGCTCGCCTTCCCACACTGCCAAGTCGTAGCTCATGCCCGGAGGTTCTCATGCGGCACGGACAGGCCGGCGTGGGCCATCAGCTTGAGAAGCTGAGGTGATCTATGGGCGATCGTTCAGCTGACCTGCGGAGGACTGGTCTCCATGCATGGATGAGTGCCACCTTGCTGCCCGGGGTTCCCCGATGTGTCTGGCACGGATCTGGCACATGAGCTGTGGCCTGCCTCAAGACGCGTCCATGCTGCCGCGCCAGGCCGCGTGCGCCGCAAGGGTCGCGAAGTGTGCTCCTATTAGCCAGTCCGATATTGATCTCCTGGCTAAGCTGCGGAAGGTTAGGAATGATGTCGTTCATGGCCGCGCCCCTCGCGAGCCCGAAAAATATGAGGCAGATCAGGGCGTAGCTATTCTTTCGCGAATCTTGGTGTACACGGTGCATAGGCTGCGCGGGGGTGGCGGCGATTGGGTAGGCGAGCGGGAATAATGACTCCTTATGTTCGCATCAGAGGTCGGTGGAGCTGCTTTGGAGTGAGTGATAGTGGCCCCGTAAGCTTCCGGCGCGTCGGGCAGTCTGTGAACCTGCCCGATAAAGCACGACATTGGGGCCAAGATCTTCGAGGTTCGCCCCAAAGTGGCTGCGTAAAGCCGCGGAGCCGACCGCCCCAGCCACGGCGTACCCCTTCTACGGTCAAGGCGGCTCGCTCCGCTCCC
>NZ_JBHXRX010000077.1:0-36054 GCF_042714995.1 Streptomyces sp. NPDC058665 | reverse complement strand
GGTGACCCTCAGCCGTACACGCTCGATCGCGCGGGTGACCGTCGTGTCGACACCCTCCTCGGTACGGGTGAGCGTGATCAGCGAGGACCGCGCCGACCGCCGTCACACGGAAGAGGCACCTCAGGCCCATGGCCGTGCCGCGGACGCCGGCGTGACCGTGGCCAGAACGACGCGGGACGGAAGCCTGTGGGTGGAGGCTGTCTGGCAACGACCCACAGAACTCCAGGAGTTGACCCGACATGAGTGACAGCACACCGGTCAGCGTGGTCGTCGTGGACGACCATCCCGCCATCCTCTCCGGCATCGAGGCGTGGTACGCCGTGTCCCGGCGGCCCATCACCGTGGTCGCGGCCGGTTCCTCCGTACAGGAAGCCTGGACCGCGCCGGGCAGTACGGCCGATGTCGTCGTGTGGAAGACCCGTTACGCGGTCCGCTCCGGATTGGAGGGCGCAGTCGACGAGTTCGCCCACCGACCAGCGCGAGATGCCCTGCTCAGTCAGGCCGGATGAGGAATCCGCATCTTCCGAGGTCCGAGAGGAAATCCCGGACCCCGCTCCGGGCCAGACCTGGATCTATCCCGTATCGGAGGGCAACTGCGTTTTCGATGTCGTCCACCGGGGTCTCCCCATCGCACAAGGACCAGATGTAGCCGCCGACTTCGTTGGTCCGGTAGCGGTCGATGCGCTGCACCAGGAAGGTGGCGCCGCCGCCGCGGTAGGTGCGTACGTCGATCTCGCGCCGCGGGCAGGGCGGGGCGGCCTCGCCGGGAGCCACCGCTCGTTTCGTCCCGGCACTCATCGTTGCTCCGTGAGGGCACGCTCAACGGCCAGGAACAGCCGGTGGCACAAACGCGCGGTCTCGGACGCCCATTCGCCCGGAGAGTCGACGCAGCCGGCCATGGAAAGTACTCGCCATGCCTCCTCGGAGGAAATCTCCGGCGGCTGGTGGCGTTCCAGGCGCTGCGGAAGCCACTTCCGGCTGGGGCAGATGTCTCCGTGGGCGGCAAGGACCGCGGACAGCGCGATGATGAAGGCTTCACGGGCAGCCAGAGCCGCCGATCTGGCGTCTCCGTTCGAGAGCATGCCGAGCACGTCCTCAAGGCGGTTCTCGCCGCCCACCTTGTGGTCCTCGGCGAGCCACAGCGCATAGTCGGATTCGACTATCGCCTGGCGTTGCCGCCCCCACCAGTCCGAACCGGTGAGCGGCCTGCCCACGCACAGGCGGTAGAACAGGTCTCGCTCGTGCAGCGACATGCTTCCGGTGTAGCCCTGATAGTGGTTCCGGCCGTCCTCGGTCGGCCTGACGAAACGGCTGACCAGTTCATCGATTTGCGCGACATGCCATACTTCGATGTCGACGCGGAACGGGCCGAGCTGGCCCAGCGCTATCCACACCGTCGGATCCTGGGTGGACACCGACTCCTCCATGAGAAGAAGCGACGGTGACCGCGGGGGCTCGGCCTCCTCGGTGACGACGAAGGCGTCGATGTCGCTCTTCACATTGCCCCAGCCCTCCACGAGGGAGCCGCTGAGGAACGTGCACGCCGCCGTGGAGAACTGAGGGTAGGCGTCGAGGAATTCCTCACGGGTGGGCAACGTCCCGCTGCGTACGGCCTCACGGAGAGCCGCACTCTGTTCCGCACTTGCCTCCTCTCCGCTGCCTTTCCTCAGTTCCAGTACCGGGCTTTCAAACGTCATCGATCTCTCCGTTCCTGTGGCCGTCCCGGCCATCCTGCTTGTGCTGTGGCTTGTCATACGGTGTCGAGAGTCCCGCCGCGGACGCTGGAGCGTTCGAAGAAGCGGAGCAGCAGCGCGGCGAGCAACGCGTAGGCCAGGCAGAGCGCCAACTCCGTCAGCACCGGGCCCCGCACCACGGAGAAGTCCGAAGAGCCGCTCGCACAGGCACGCGCGGCCTCGATCGCGTGGGTGAGTGGCAGTACCTCTCCGAGGCTGTCCATCCATGTCGGGAGGTGTTCTCTGGGCACCACGCCACCGGTCAGAAGGATCAGCAGCGTGTTGGTCACGTTCGCCGTGATCAGTGTGTTGCGCACACGCAGCCCGATCGAGCCGATGACCATGCCGAACGCGGTGCCGGACAGCGCGGCTGACAGCAGCGCGACGGACAGTGGACCGAGGGCGCTCGCGGGTACGGCGGCGCCGAGCAGGACCGTGGCGCAGGCCAGGGTGAAGACCATCACCAGCAACGCGTTTCCAATGTACGGAAAGGCCCTGCCACCCCAGAGCGCGAGCCTGCTGCGTGGACTGAGCAGCACCGGGCCAAGGGTGCCGAACCTCCGCTCGTTGGCGATGGCCATGGTGCCCCCGGTCACGCACGGGCCGGTTGCCGAGAGGACGACGTTGCCGAGGATGTAGAAGTCGTCGTTCGCGGTCCCCGTGTGCCGTCCCAGCAGAACGAAGAACAGCAGCTGGAACACCGGGGCGGCGAGGAGGGAGCCGATGAAGAGTGAGGGAGTGGCCCAGTTGAAGAGAGCACGGTAGGAGATCAGGCCCCCCGTCCCGATCAGCCGCAGGGTACGCATCAGGAGCGTCCTTTCATGCCAGAGCCAGTGAGGCGGTCACTCTTGCCCGATGCTCGACATGTCTGAGGGCCAGAAGGGACAGGCCCAGGTATACGAGGCCGGTCAGTACCGCGAGGGTGGCCGGCCAGGCCACGGGTTCGGCGGCGAGCGCGCGGTGCACAGCCTCCGCGCCCCACGTGCTGGGCAGGATCCAGGAGAGCGGGTGCAGCCAGCCGGGGAGCAGCGCCAGGGGCATGATGGTCCCGGAGAGCATCCACACCGGGTGGTCGAGGGTGTTGACGACCGCGTTGGCGTTGCGCATGAGCACGAATGTGGTGGCGAGCAGCATGCCCATCATCCCGGTCGCGAACAGGCAGACCATCAGGGCGAACAGAAGTGCCGCAGGTGCCGGATAGTCAAGGGGCGTGCCGAAGAAGGCGGCGCCGCAGAGGACCGTGGCGACCATGGAGTAGAGGCCGATGGCCGACGACGACACCGCCACGGGAATGAGCGCGAAGCTGAAGGGGGTGGGCGCCACCATGACCGGTTCGAGCGTTCCCCGGAAACGCATGTCCTGGATGGCCGTACCCGAACCGAAGAGGACCGATGACCACACACCCATGAGGCCGGCGCTGACGGCAGCCTCCGGGAGTGTGTCCGGACGGCGAGCCGCGTCGAGCAGATAAAGAGCCACCAGGGCGTAGACCACCGGAGTGATCATGGTGAACAGAAGCCAGATCCGGGAGCGGGAGGCGCCGACGAAATGCACCCGGATGCCGGCCGTCACCACACGGCATACGTGGGCAGCGGTCATACTGCCGCCTCCGGCGATGTCTTCCGGTCCGTGGCACCGGGCTCGGCACCCGAGCCGACGATGGCCACGTAGGCGTCCTCAAGGGTGGGTTCTCTGCTGGTCAGCCTGGTGATACGCAGACCTCGCAGCGCACTCACGACTTGGGTGTGGATCTCTGTGCCGTTCTCCCCTCGTACGGTGAGCACCGTCTCCGAACCGTCGGTCCGCGTTACCGCGACACCTTGTACGGACGGCAGGTCTCGCAGCCTCGACAGGTGTGTCTCGTCGGCTCCACGCACCGTCGCCTCCACCACGGTTCCCCGTGCGACGGAGCCCTTGAGTTCGTCCGGCGTGCCCAGCGCCCGAATCACACCGGAGTCCACGATGGCTATGCGGTCGCACAATTCGTCCGCTTCGGCCATGTAGTGGGTGGTGAGCACTGTGGTGACACCCTCACCGGACAGTTCGGCCACGGTGCGGCGCAGTTCGCGTGCGGCCACTGGGTCGAGACCGAGTGAAGGTTCGTCCAGGAAGAGGACCTGAGGACGGTGCAGAAGACCTCTGGCGATGTGCAGTCGTTGGCGCATGCCGCGGGAGTAGCCCTCAACCCGCTCGTGTGCCCGCCCTGACAGCCCGACCTTGTCCAGGAGTTCGTGGACGCGGCTGCGCTGCTCCCTCGGGGGGACGCCGTAGAGTTCCGCGAAGTACCGCAGGTTGTCGTTGGCGGACAGCCGGTCGTACAGGCCCTTGTCGCCGCCGAAGACATAACCGATACGGCGACGGACCTCCACAGGGTCCTTGGCCACGTCGAACCCCAGTACCCGTGCTGTGCCACTGGTCGGCAACAGCAGAGTGTTCAGCATCTTGATCGTCGTTGTCTTGCCGGCGCCGTTCGGCCCCAGGAGCCCGAAGGTCTCACCCGGGTACACCGAGAAGCTCACCGTTCGCACGGCTTCCACGGTCTCGAAGGTGGGCCTGAGCCATCCTTTGCGCAGGTTGTACGTACGCGTCAGGTCGACGGCCTGGATGGCCGGTCGGTCACGGAACTGATCAGTCACGGGGTTCCTTTCCCGCCCCCCGGTGCCAGCGGAAGCACCTGGTCCTCGGTGAATGTCCGGATCCCCGCCACTCCGTGGGCGCGTCCGGTTCCGGAGTGCTTGAACCCGCCGAACGGCGCGCGGCCGTCGAAGGGCGAGTCGTTGATCCCGACCTGGCCGGCGCGGATTCCGGTGGCGACGGCCAGGGCCCTGTCCCGGTCGGCGCTCCACACCCTGGCACTCAGGCCGTAGTGTCCGGCGTTGGCGAAGGTGACGGCCTGTTCGGTGGTCTCGTAGGGCACGACGGACAGGACCGGGCCGAAGATTTCCTCCGTGGCGAGCCGGGACCAGGGGTCCGTGCCCAGACAGACGGTCGGCCGCACGTAGTAGCCGCCCCCGGCGGCGGGGGGCGGCGCGCCGAGCATCCGTGTGCCGGCCGCGCGTGCAAGGCCGAGATAGCCCCGTACGCGGTCCAGTTGGGCGGCCGAGACCAAGGGCCCACGCACGGTTTCAGGGTCCAGTGGATCGCCGGTTCGCTCGCCTCGGAGCACGTCCTCGGCGATCTGGGCGACATCGTCCATGAGACGACGTGGCACCAGGAGTCTGGTGAGCGCGGAGCAGATCTGGCCGGAGTTGAAGAAGCAGCTCTCCAGTGTCGCCCTGACCGCCTGTTCCAGGTGGGTCTCGTCGAGGACCACTGATGGGGACTTGCCGCCGAGTTCGAGGAGGACCCGTTTCAGCGACCCGCCCGCCTCACGGGCAACCGTCCGGCCGCGTTGTGTGGAGCCCGTGAAGGCGATCAGGTCCACCGCCGGGTGGGCAACCAGAGCGGCGCCCGTATCCGGCCCGCCGCTGACCAGGTTGAAGGCCCCAGGCGGCCAGCCGGCCTCGGCCACGAGGCCGGCGAGGGCCAACGGGGAGAAGGGCGCGAGTTCGCTGGCCTTGACCACACTGGGGCATCCGGCCGCGAAGGCTTCGGCCACCCGGCCGAGGATCTGGTGCAGAGGGAAGTTCCAGGGGGTGATGCACGCAACGACCCCGACCGGTGGGTGGCGGACCACCGACTGCTGGGTGCGCTCGTCCGCGAGAGCGTCCGGGGCCATGGCCACGGCGTCCTCGATCACCTCGGCACACCATCCGACCTGTGCTTCGACGGACTGTCGCAGAGGCATTCCCATCTCGGCGGTGATCAACCGCGCGAGTTGTTGGGTGTCCCTGGCCAGCAGGTCACGCAGCCGGAGCAGCAACCTCTGGCGCTCGGCGAGCGGAAGAGCGGCACACACCGGCGCAGCTGCCCTGGCCTGTTCGACCGCTTGACCGACGTCCTGGGCGGTGGCGGCCACCACCCGGCCCAGAAGGCGGCCCGTCGCTGGGTTCATGACGTCCAGCGCCTCACCGTGTGCCGGCACCCAACGGCCACCCGCGTGGAACAGGGTGGCCCGCTTCCCCCCTGTCAGCTCGGCTGTCGCGGTCATTTCACCACCTCCGCCTCGTCCGCCGACAGACTTGTGGCAGCTTCGGTGTCACCGCCGTACAGGTTCATGAACATGCCTTCGCGCTCAGCCGGGCCGAAGACCCTACGGGTCCGTCCACCGTCGAAGACAGCCACGTCAGGCAGGTCACAGCCCCACAGCTCGCTGTAGACCGTGGTGTAGGCCCCGCAGTCCAGCATGGCGAGACCGGACCGGTCGACCGACTCGGGAAGCGGGGCGTTGCCGCAGATCAGATTGGGCGCGGCGATGGCGTCGGAGAGGTGATACGTCTGCCAGGTGTCCCCGGCGTTCCACGTCAGGGGAACAGGACGGTAGGCGCGGTCCGGAAAGGGCACCAGGACGTTCGTCCCGATCTCTGTGATTGCCCAGTGCGCGTCCGCCGTTTGCTTTGTTCCGAGGACCCGGGTGAAGGCCACAGCCGCGTCGGACACCAGGTGCCGGCCAGGTTCCAGTATCAGGCGGAAACCGGGCCTCATGCCGGAGAGCGCGTCCTTCGCGACGTCGGCGAAGTCGTCACAGTCAACTCCCTGCTGCTCCATCACATGGCGTGACTCCAAACCGCCGCCGAGGTTGACGATGGCGACACGGCGCCGGTCGGTGGAGGCGTCGGCGGCGAGATCGCCCAGCGCGCGGACCAGAGTGCCGAACCGCTGTGGGTCCACACATTTGCGCAGCTGATGGCTGTGCACTCCGACAGTGCCCAGATCCGGTGACCGCAGGGCCGCTTCGAGGAGCGCGCCCGCCTCCTTGGCCGGTGTGCCCAGTTTGGAACTGCCGCCGAAGAACGTGTCCGTCTCGAACGGGTTCACACGCACGGTGACGTCAGGGCGTACGCCGAGCCGCCGGGCCGTGGCGCACACCGCCTCCAGTTCCTCCAGGCCGTCGACGCCGATCACCCGGGCTCCGGCGCTGAGCACAGTCTCGCGGAACTCCTCGTTCCGGCGAACGGCGTTGGCCACCACGGTGTCCGGGGCGAAGCCGTACCGAAGGGCGAGTCGCCACTCGAAAGCGCTCATGATCTCGGCCCCGGCACCGGCGGCGTGCAACGCCTGCGCGATTGCCGGTACGTAACAGCTTTTCAGAGCGAAATAAACCAAGGCGTCCGAACCGAAATGCCGTGAGAATGCGCCTTGAAGGTTGCGGTAGTTGCTGACCGCCCGCTCCGGAAAGAAGACGATCCGAGGGTGATCTCCCGGCCACAGTTCCGTTGCCGGCGCTCCGAATGCGTGCAGCAGTCCGTCAGCGTAGCTGAGATAGGGGACGACCTCGTCGATGCGCCTCAGTTGTTCGCGGGACAATCCGCGCAGCGGTGTGTCCGCGTCTTCCCGCATCCGTGTTCCTCCCTGGGCCTTCGGTCTGGGGCACAGAATTGTCGGCGTCCAGCCCGTAAGTCAATGCCGTTCAAAGGGATTTCGCCGGCCGAAATTTTGAACGCCCGGACATTCGCGAGGGGTGGAAGATGGCGCCGATTTTGCGGCACCATGTCGGCCGAGCGGTGACTCTGACCGGAGCATCCGAGCCCCTCACCCCTGGAGCAGCCTTGTCGAGCTCTCTCCTTGCCCGGCCGGAGTCAGTGCGTGTCCGGCACACACGGGACCGGTTCGCCGTCCTCGTGGGCCGGGCAGTGTCCGGCTATCACCTCCGCACGGGCCGCCCCGGCGGTTCCTTCGCCGGGGGACGTGCCGCCCTGCGTATCTCACCCCGAGTACTGCGTTCCCTGGCAGGACAGTTCACTGTCACGCTGGTCAGCGGCACCAACGGCAAGACGACCACCACCCGTCTCGCGGCGGAGGCGCTGGCCACTTCCGCCGGCGTCGTCAGCAACAGCCTCGGAGCCAATCTGCCCGACGGAATCACGACCGCGCTCCTGTCCGCGGGCAGTGAAGTCGAACACGCTGTCCTTGAGGTCGACGAGCGCCATCTGCCACGAGCCGTCCTGGAGACGGATCCCAGCCTGGTCATCCTGCTCAATCTGAGCAGAGATCAGTTGGACCGCAATCCAGAGTGCCGGATGACGGCCGAGTCGTGGACCACCGCGCTCGCCGGTACCCGGGCGACCGTGGTGGCCAACGCCGACGACCCATGGATCGTCTGGGCGTGCCGCAACGTCCCCAGGGTTGTTTGGGTTTCCGTGCGGCAGCGCTGGACCGAAGACTCGTGGGTCTGTCCCGCATGTGGCAACCGACTGGTCAGGGAGGGAGAGAGCTCCTGGAACTGCACGCATTGCACCTTGTCCCGTCCCTCTCCCCGATGGACCCTCGACAACGGCCGTGCCGTCGACTCGCGGAGCGGGACGGCACACCTGTTGAGCCTGCGACTGCCAGGCAGAATCAACGAGGCGAACGCGACCATGGCACTGGCCGCCGCACGGATCCACGGTGTGCCCGCAGGCCGGGCACTGAGCGGAATGGCCGACGTCGGCAGTGTGTCGGGGCGATATGAGGACTTTCAGTACCAGGGGCGACGCGTCCGTCTCCTGCTTGCCAAGAATCCCGCCAGCTGGCTGGAGACGATGGATGTACTCATGGACAGCCCTCGCGTGCTGTTCTCCCTCAACGCACGGGAACTTGACGGACTCGACACCTCGTGGCTGTGGGACGTCGACTTCTCGGGACTGCGGAACCGGTCGGTCTTCGTCACAGGAGAACGCCGTTACGACATCGCCACACGGCTGTACTACGAGCAGGTCCCGTTCCAAATGGTCGACTCCCTCGCCGCGGCTTGCGTACGAGACGAAGCCACGGACGTCGGTGACCGGCTCGATGTGGTCGCCAACTACACCGCTTTCCTCTCCGCCATTCGCACCGTCCGGAGCACCGGACCGCGGTCCGTCGAGACGGGGCGACGATGACCGCGGAGCATCTCACCATCGCCTGGATCTGCCCCGAACTCCTTGGCACCTATGGAGACCGAGGCAATGTCATCGCCCTGGTCTCTCGCGCGCGGGCACGAGCCATCCCGATCAGGGTCGTCCGGGTCGACGCGGGACAGCCAGTGCCGGAGTCGGCCGACATCCATATCCTCGGTGGCGGTGAGGACCTGGCCCAGGAGGAAGTCGCGAGACAACTCGGCAACGACCGGGGACTGCGCCGTGCGGCCGAAGCCGGCCGTGTCGTTTTCGGCGTATGCGCGGGCTACCAGCTCCTCGGGACGAGCTTCGTCACCCACGACGGCAGGACGGCCGACGGGCTGGGGCTGCTCGACATCCGCAGTGAGCACGCAGCCCGGCGCGCCGTTGGTGAGCTGCTGGGCACGGTGCCTGCGCCCCTGTCACTGCCCCCGGTCACCGGTTTCGAGAACCACCGCGGAACCACCGTGCTGAGCGGAGATACGCGCCCCCTGGCCCGGACGATGGTCGGTGTGGGCAATGGCGACGGGACCGAGGGCGGCTTCCACCGTCACATCATGGGCACTTATCTGCACGGACCCGCGCTGGTGCGCAACCCCGCGCTCGCCGACCTCCTGCTCTCCTGGGCTACCGGTGGCAGTCTGCCGGTGATGAACGATCCCTGGACCGAGGGCCTCCGCAGCGAACGTCTGACAGCCCTGGGCCATAAGCCCGTGACATGCATCGAGACTGAGGGAGCTGCGAAATGATCCTCCGGCAGCGGGAATTCTTCGGCTGGCCCCCCACCGAAGCGGATCCCGCCGAACCTAGCGAAGGGCTCGTACTGCACTACAACGGCAGCGCCACCAGCTTGCGCGAGCATGCGGACTGCGTCGCCTACTGGCAGCGTGTCCGCAGGTTTCACATCGACGGCAATGGATGGGTGGACATCGGTTACAGCTTCGGAGTGTGCCCGCACGGCGAAGTCTTCGCCGGGCGCGGGTTCGACAGATACCAGGCCGCCCAGGGCACCACTGCCGGAAACACTGATTACTACAGTGTTTCCCTCATGATCGGCGGTGTCGAAAGCCCCACGGAAGTCCAACTCGGCGGGCTCGCCGAGTTCCGTGGCCTCCTGCTGGATCTTGGGGTCACGCCCTGCGTACGGGGGCATAGGGAATTCTTTGCCACGGAATGCCCAGGCGCGGTCGTCGGGGAACTCCTG
Organism: Streptomyces sp. NPDC058665; assembly: GCF_042714995.1. NCBI lineage: Bacteria > Bacillati > Actinomycetota > Actinomycetes > Kitasatosporales > Streptomycetaceae > Streptomyces > Streptomyces sp. NPDC058665. The sequence goes on along the minus strand of NZ_JBHXRX010000077.1, from coordinate 26,161 downwards.
GACCAGGGTTTTTTCTCCTGACCCGAGGCGTCGAACCCCGTCGCTCCACATTCTCACCCTCTCACCGGTTGAGATCGAGCATTACCCCGACAGCATCACCGTAGGTACGCCGCAGACGTTCCTCGCGGGCTCCCGGGCCGTAGGGACTTGACAACCCGGAAGCGGACGGGCCACCAACTGAAGCCCGCCCAGCACCGCATCGGCCCACATCCGCCAGGTTCCGGGCCGTTTTCGCCGCCCATGCTGCCATGGGCCATCTCCGCCAGGACCCGCGGATCACGCTCACCGCGGATCAGGTCCCGCGGCTTCCGGATCGGCTCGGGCGGCACGAACGAGGGGCGGACCAGGCCGTGCTCGACCAGTTCGGCGATCCACTCGACGTCCTTGACGTCGGTCTTGCGGCCGGGCACGGCCTTCATGTGCCGGGCGTTGAGCAGCCAGCACTCGATGTCGTGCTCCAGCAGGTAGAACACGGGCTTCCGTCTCACCCAAGGCTGAGAGGGGGGCACCGGTCGGACGCTGCAGCCTTGAGGGCGCGAGCACCTCAGAAAACACCGGGCCTCCCGCGAATGTAGGCGCTACCGGCCAGACTGCGCCCGACCGGCAACCCGCGACAACTTGCGAGCGAGGCCCGGGGCCACGACCGGCGCCTACAGGCCGTCTAGGCTTCAGCGGCCCTGGCCCTGGCTGCCGCCGGCGGATAGACGTCGTCGAACATCCCCTGCTTGAGTCCTTCGAGATGGCCGAGTACCTCGTCAAGCCCGGTGACGTCGGCATACTTCATATGAATGTCCATCAAGCTCACTTTGTGGGAGAGTACCGCCCGGTCGAAGACGGCCTCATGCGGGATGGTGACACGAAGGTCGTAGGAGATGGCGTCCACGGTCGTGGCCCGCACACAACCGCTCGTGGTCGTGCCCGTGACGATCAGCGAGTCGGCGCCGAGCATCGTCAGGTGACTCATCAGCGGTGTACCGAAGAAGGCTGAGGGCTTCCGCTTCTCGATGAGGATGTCATCGGCTTCTGGTGCGACCTCGGCGACGATCCGGTTGCCCATGTGTCCGTTCACGTCCACCGCATCATCGCTGCGGGTGCTCTTCGACGTCCAGACGCCGAGGTCGAATCCATCCGGCCGCCGTGGGTTGGTCGTGTAGATCACCGGTAGCCGCTTGCGTCGTGCGACCTCCAGCAGCCGCACGATCGCCGGTATCGCCGTGGTCCAAGCGACCTCGCCGCACGAGTATCGCCAGCGTTCGATCGATTCGAGTATCGGCTCGGGCCGGTCTCCGCAGAAGTTGTAGTTCAGGTCGACGATCACCAGCGCCGGCCGTCGGCCGAAGCCTGCCCGACGTCCCCAGCCCGCGGCTTCGAAGACCGTCCGGTCGGTCTTGCCGAGGACATCCGCCCAGACCTCGTCGTTGACGGCAGCTTCTTCGTTGATGTCACTGCCCCGGGTGTTGTCCCTCATCGCCCGACCTCCCCGAGCCTGTCTGCGCGCACGGAGGTGTAGAGCTGGGTCTCCGCGCTGAAGCCAGGCCGGCTGAAGTCCGAACCGCTCCACCGGGGGTGCGACAGGTCGACGGCGGTCGGCTCCGCAACCGGGTAAATGTGCGGTGCGCGTCGCGGGTGCCGAGCCAGATACTCGCCCCGGGGTTCGGCTACCGGACGCATCCCCGGGGAGTCGTCGGCCCATTCGGCGGTGACCTTGCCACGCATGATCGTCTTGATCGGCCAGCCGTGGAAGGTGTGGCCTTCCATGATCGACCATCCCGCTCGGGTGTTGATGTGTTCCTTGCCGACGGTGACCTCGCGTCCGGCGTCGACGATGACCATGTCCGCGTCGAAGCCGGGCAGCAGCGAGCCCTTGCGGCCCCAGAGGCCGCTGGTCTTGGCCGGATTCTCGCAGCTGACCTGCACCAGGCGTTCCATGCTGATCCGGCCCTTGTGTACGCCTTCGGACAGGAGAACGGGCAGGAAGAGTTCGACCCGGCTGAAGCCGGTACGGCAGTCCCAGATGTTTGGGTTGTACATTTCTTCGAAACTCGCCGGCTCCCAGCCGACCACATGATCGGACCCGACGACGTCCACGGTGCCGTCGGCAAGTGCCTGCCACAGGGCATCGATGTTCTCCCGGCGCCGCAGCGGCACGTTGATCCGCCAGCCGTCCTCCGGCTGCGCCCACAGCCATGCCGGGCCGGTCTGCGCGAACACCCTCGCACCCTCCGCGCGTGCCTTCGCGACCTCCTCGAAGCTGAGGCGCGTGGTGCAGTGCTGAAGGTACAGCGGAGGATTTCCCGGCGTCTGCTGCGCCAGATATGAGTAGGCCCGGATGTGCTGTGCCTCGAGGAAGTCGGGGGAACGGTCTGTCCAGGCGCCGAAGTCGGTGCGGCCGGCCGCGCGCAGACGTTCCTCGAAGACCCGGCCGATCTCCCAGTTCTCCGGGTGGATGTGGACCATCCCCGGGTAGCCGAGGTGGGCCACTTGCTCCATCACCTGGTAAACGGTTCCGTCGTCGATGCCAGTACCGAGACCTGCGCGCCGAGACGGCCAGTTGCTGTCGTCACCGTCCCTCATGGCCTTGAGGCCGCGCGTCTGCAGGTAGAGCTTGAACGAGGTGACGCCATGCGCCTCGGCATATTCTTGGATCTCGTGGGCCTGCTCATCGGTTTCGAGCATGTACGTGAGGTAGGCGTCAACGTGCGAAACGGTCTCGATCACCTTCCGAGCCGAAGGGAAAGCCTGATGGAACGAGACCACGTCGGCCCGGTTGACGACCTCTTGGAACGGTTCGGTACCCATGCGCGTCACCGGCGCCTGGATTCCCCAGGTGGTCACCCCGGCGCACGCCGCGGTCCGCGACTCGGTGCGCATGTCGTATTCGAAGGGCACGTAGCAGCCGGGGTGGGCCTCCGAGTCGACGATGCCTGGGAGGATGTAGTTCCCGTGAGCATCGATGCGTTCCTTCGCAGGTGGTAGCAACTCCTCGGGCGCGAGGGCGACCACCTTTCCGTCCTTGACGCCTACCGCCACGTTGTGGCGTCCATCGCCGAGCACGACGGTCCCGTTCGCTACGACGAGATCAAGAATTTCCCCAGCCACGATATGTCCTCCGGTGAGTGCGCGATAAATGGTGAGCGCGAGGAATGTGAAGGAACCCGCGCATTGACAGGGCGATACGCCGATCGGTGGGACGAAGTGCATTCGGGCAGGCGGATCGCCTAATGCGATGAAGGGTTGCAGCCTGACTGAGGCCCGCATGGCGAGGCATTCCCGCCCCATGGCGTGACGCGATCTCCTGGCGACAGTACGGCGGTTCCTCGTCGCGCGCACGTGTGTGACGCGCAAACCAATCTGTTTCCCGGAGACGTCTGTTCGACTGAGGATTGTCGGCAGTTGAACAGGGATCTGGATCCCGGCTGGGGCTTATGCGTGCACCGGCTTGCCATGGATGCCTCATCGCCGAAATCGGCCCCGTGTTCAGGCCGGCGCAGGGGGATGCCCCCGAACCTCGGCCCCCGGAGAATATTGCCACCCTGCGCGGCTTCGCCATCAACCGACTCCGTACCGCCGGCCACACCCACATCGCCGCCGGACTCCGCACGACAGCGCTCCGCCCCTACGAGCGGCCGCTGGCCATCCTCGGACTCAACTGACCTGCGCCGACGCAAGGTCAGGGGACTTTGTAGTCACCCTGGGCTCTCGGAGCCGTGGTTGACGCCCTCATCCCACGGCCTGCTCCCGCACTGACCCGCCGTCAACAAACCACCGCTGGGACGCTGCGGCCGCCAGGAGCGCGCCCGGTCACCCATGATGCATTGACACTTGGTGTGATCGTCGCGATGAATTGTCCTGCTCAAGCTCGGGTGGTTTACCGTGTGATCGAACCCTGGGTGGGCCGTATCGAATTCGCGTTGCGGGTTGGCGATATCGGCGACAAGTCTCTTGTGACGTTGCCTGCGGCCGCGTCACGATGGTGGAACGAGCGATCACGCCCGGGTCGTGTGAATGTCGGCGGCACCTCTCATCGTCGTTGACGGAAGCCTGGTGCGAAATGGAGGAGAGCTTGATGGCTGGAAGAACCGATGAACTCGCGCGCGGCGCGACACGGTGCGAGGACGAGCAAGAGATCGGCCGCAGTGAAATCCGGCAGGCCCCAGCGACTACCGCTGTCACCGTTAGGCACAACTTCGAAACCGCGCATCGACTGCCGCAGCTGGGCGGAAAATGCCAGAATCTCCACGGTCACTCCTGGTGGGTGGAGGCAACCGTCGCGGGCGAAGCCGCACCCGACGGCATAGTCGTGGAATTCCATGACTTGAAGAGCTACCTGCGGGAGTGGATCGACAGCAATCTCGATCACGGGACCATGTTGGGCCGCGAGGACGAGCTGGTGCCCGCGTTGAAGGCGGCGGACTCCAAGGTGTTCGTGTTCGGCGATTCGGATCCCTCGTTCGGTCTCAACTGGCCGACGGTTGAGAACGTCGCCGAGCTTCTCACCCGGGTCACAGCCGGATGCATCCGATCGCGAGGGTGGCCGGGTGTGCGCGTGTCCCGGGTCGTGGTGCGTGAAACCCATGTCAATGCCGCAGAGGTCTCAAGGTGAAGACAGACGAGGCTGACCAGGATCTGCTTGAGCTCGGCGACGGCAGCATGCCGGCACTGCCGGTCTCCGAGGTGTTCGGACCGACCATCCAAGGCGAAGGCCCGTACGCCGGCCGGAACGCATGGTTCGTCCGGCTCGGCGGCTGCAATCTTTCGTGTTCCTGGTGCGACTCGGCGTACACATGGGACGCGCAGCGCTTCGACTTGCGGCGCGAGATCCCGATGACACCGGTGGAGGAGGTTCTCGCCCGGATTCCCTCATCGTCGCTTGTCGTCGTCACCGGTGGAGAGCCGCTGCTGCACCAGAATCGACCCGCGTGGCGCGCACTGTGCACCGGGCTGAGGGCGCGCGGCTGCACGCTCCATGTCGAGACCAACGGAACGATCGCACCGAACGCGACCACTCGAGGCTTCGTCCAGACATTCGTGGTGTCACCGAAACTCGCAAATGCGGGTGCTCATCGCGGCAACATCGATCCGGCACTGCGCACCGCGTGGGTCGAGGTCGCGGAATCCGGCAACGCACACCTGAAGGTGGTGTGCGCTTCGATCGACGACGTCTCGGACGCCGTCGGAATCGCTCGCACAACCGGTTGGCCCCTCAGCCAAGTCTGGGTGATGCCGGAGGGGACGACCGCACAAGACCTTAACGGCCGCTGGCACGCTATCGCGGAGGCGGCTGCGCAAGCTGGCATCAACGCTACCCACCGGCTGCATGTTCTCGCCTGGCAGGATTGTAGAGGTCACTGAATGATTGACATTGACAAGGTCGCGTCGAGTGTTTCCGACCTCCTGCTCGCGCTTGGTGTGGAGCGCGATTCGCATACGTACGATACGCCCCGACGCGTCGCCGAAGCATGGGCCGAGTGTCTCGCCGGATACGACATCGATCCGGTCATGCACCTGGACGTGACGTTCACCGGGCCGTCGGATCCCGGCCTCGTCCTGCTCAGTGGGATCCGCCTGACTTCCACCTGCGCGCACCATCTGCTGCCGATCACCGGCACTGCGACAGTCGCGTATCGCCCGCGATCGGGAGCATCCATCGTCGGCTTGTCCAAGCTCGCCCGCGTGCTCCACGGGTATGCGCGGCGACTGCAGGTCCAAGAGCAAATCGGCTACCAAGTTGTGGAAGCGATACGCCAGAAGCTCGACCCGGTCGGCGCCGCGTGCATCATCACGGCGGGGCATGGCTGCATCAGCACTCGGGGCGTCCTGGAACACGGCGCGATGACGACGACGCAGGCGGCTGTCGGCGAGTGGGTGCCGGGGCATGCCGATCTTCAAGCGATTCTCGCCGAGCACGCAGCCCGGAGCGTCTGAACATTCAAGCCGGCGCGGCCGGCTTCCGGCGGCGATTGAATTCGAGAGCTCCCAATTCCTGGCCGATCTGTACAACTGAGCTGTGCAACTGAAGGGAATCCTCAGTTGCACAGAAGAGATTCGGAGCTGGACCTCCGTCATCGTCGACCGTTGTATATATGCGGGTGTTGAGAATGAACACTGCAGGCTGATATTAACCCTCTCTTCTCGACTGCTGGTTGGGCATGGTGGTCGGGCACCTGTGCGCGCCCTGACGTCGGCAACACACCGGGTGTCGATTGCGACAGACATTGACTACAGCCGTCAGACGTTCTGCGATCGGCGTAAATCATCTGCGAATGGAGAACATTGATGACCACTGTTACCAACGTGCCCACGGTCTGGTGGGCGCTGTGAAACTCGGGATACTCGCTTGGGAGCGAGCGGAGCCCGAAGCGCTCGGGATGGCGGACGTCGCCAGGGAACGCGGGCACAGCGCGATGGTGTTCGAGCTCGACGACGTACGCTGCGATCCCGGTCCCGCGGGTGCGGTAGCGACCATCCAAGGGACCCCGTTGTCGGAGTTCGACGTCATCCTCTGCCGGTGCGATCTCAGCACGCCGCCCTGGACGGAGAAGATCCAACAGCTTCTGTTGCTCAACGGCGAACCAGGCGTGACCGTCCTCGATCCGCTGCAGGTGCACATCAGGGCAGCGAGCAAGCGAGCCATGCTTCAACAGCTCACGCTGCACGGCATTCCCGTCCCTCCGACCAAGGAGTGCCATGGCGCCGCCGACGTGCGCGACGCGCTCGACCTGTGGGGCCAGGTGGTGGTCAAGCCGGCTCTGGGCTACCGAGGGCTCGACGTCGAGCGCCTCCTCGAAGGCCCGACTACCTCGGCGCTGGAGCTCACCGAAACACTCCTCGAACGGCACGGCACGCTCCTCTGCCAGCCCTACCTGGCGCACGAGGGCGACTTCCGAGTGCTCGTCATCGGGTCGAAGGTCTCCACTTGCTCGCGGTTCGACACCGCCGGCGACGACTGGAAGCCCTTTTCCGGTGACCTCGCCGACGATCCGGTGAGCTCCGCCTTCATCGAGCCGTCGGACGAACTCGCGTACCTGGCCTTGCAAGCAGTGAAGGCGACGGACCTGACCATGGCCGGCGTCGACATCATCATGAGCGGGTCCGGCCTGACGGTGATCGAGGTGAACCCGGTGCCGGGCTGGGCCGCATGGACCCCGGAGATGGCACGAGTCCCCAACGTTCAGCTCGTGGAGTTCGCGGAGACGCAGGCCAACGCTCAGGGCAGCTTCAGTGCGCAGTCGGCACGGGGGTGGAGGTGATGGACGACGGGGCGAAGAGCCGGTCGGAGGGTCGCGGAGGCCATGCCGTGGCGGGCTCGTCGACGGGGATCATCGGCACTGGCTCGTGCCTGCCGAGCACCGTCGTGACCTGCGACGAGATGGATCGGGTGCTCGATGCCAGGCCCGGCTGGACGGAGCGTGCGACGGGGGTGCGCGAACGGCGTCGTGCCCCCGCCGAGACATCGCTCACCGACCTGGCCGTCGGCGCCGGACAGGAGGCGCTCCGCGCCGCCGGTGTCAGGCCCGACGAAGTCCGGACCATCATCGTGGCCACGGTCAGCTCCGACCCGCCGGTCCCGTCGGTCGCCGCCCGGGTCCAGGACCGCATCGGCGCGACGCACGCCTTCGCGTTCGACCTCAACGCGGCGTGTGCGGGGTTCGTCTTCGCGCTGGAGGTCGCGCGGCCACTGGTCGGGGTGGATGCCGAGCGGCCGTTCGTTCTGGTCATCGGCAGTGACGTCTGGTCGCGGATGACGGCCCCGCTCGACCGTCAGACCTGGCCGCTCTTCGGAGACGGGGCCGGGGCGGTGGTGCTCGGCCCGGTCAAGGAGGGCGGGTTCATGGCGACGAAGCTCGCGACGAACGGCACACTGGGCGATTACGCCGTGGGCGGCTTCTCACCTCCGCTGCCGGGTCGGGCCCCCGAGAGTGACGCCCATCTCTTCAAGATGCGCGGCAAGGACATCGCTGAGTTGATGCTCCAGGAACTGCCGAAGCTGGTGAACACGGTGACGCAGATGGCGGACGTCAACGTAGCGGACGTCGACTACCTGATCTGTCACCAGGCGAATCCCAAACTCGTGGCGCGATGCGCCGAGGAAGCGGGCTTCGCCGGGGACCGGAATGTGAGTACCGGCCAGGTGTTCGGCAACACCGTCGGAGCGTCGGTGCCGCTCGGAATCGACACGGCGGTGCGGGACGGCCGGGTCCGACAGGGCTCTTTGGTACTGCTCGCGGCCTTCGGCGCCGGAATGTCATGGGGAGGCAGCCTGATCAGATGGTCGAACCCGGGTGCCAGGGTGGAGGAGCTGTGAACATAACCTGGAACAAGCGTCAGTTGGAGATCCGGGACCGGTTCCAGGAGGTCGCTACCGATCTGGTGGCGGTCGGGACGGAGGCCCGCGATCGAGACGGATCCTTCGATCGGAAGATCTGGAAGGAGCTGGCGGCCACCGACTTCTGGCGGCTCCAGGTACCGGTGGACATCGGGGGCCTCGGCGAGGACGGTTGGGACTGGCTGGCGGCGTTGGAAGGTCTGTCGCTCGGTGCGCGTGATCTCGGCTTCCTCATGTCCGTCGCGTCGCAGAGCGGCCTGATCCGGCTGCTGGTGACGGCCGGCACCGCGGAGCAGCAGGCCAAGTGGCTGCCGGGTCTGACATCTGGCGACATCGCCTCCACGGGGTCCACCGAGGAGTCCGGCGGGTCCGACCTCCGAGGGCTCTCCACTCGGGCGGTCGCCGCGGCCGACGGCGGCTTCGTCCTGAACGGCGGCAAGGCGCACATCACGAACGCGCCCGTCGCGGACGTCGTCATGCTCGCTGCTCGCACCGAGACCGAGCCCGGGACCTTCGAACTCAGCCTGTTCGTGACGCGTACCAGCGTCGAAGGGGTCGAGATCGGGGCCGGTGAGAATCTCCTGGGACTGCGGACGAGTCCCACCGGGCCGATCAGGTTCCGCGACGTGAGCCTTGATGCCGACGCGGTGATCGGTGGCGTCGGCAAGGGTCTGACGTGGCTCTACGAGACGTTGGCGTACGACCGAATTCTGTTCGGGATCATCGTCGGGAGCTCCCTGGAGGCACAGATCGCGCCGCTGATCCGGCAGCTTGAGACGAGGCAGGCGTTCGGCGTACCGCTGAGCGAGCATCAGTACATGCAGGAAAAGGTCGTGTCGCTCACCATGGCCGTCGAAGGCTCCCGCGCGCTGGCCTATCGGTCGTTCGACCTGCTGGAGGGCCGGCACGACGGATTCAGCCTCAGCGCCTCGGTGACGAAGCTGCTGGCCTCGACAGGTCTCGTCGGCTCGGGTCTCGACCTGGTCCAGGCGTTCGGCCACTCGGGCTACGAATCCGGCAGCGCGGTGGAACGCAACCTGCGCGACGCGGTGGCCTTCAAGATCGCTGCCGGGACGGACGAGATGCAGAAGAAGAACATCTTCAACCACGTACGGCGTGCGTCCCGGTCCCGCGAGTTCGATCGAGGCACGAGGGGGTCGGGGAAGTAATGACGGGAGCATCCACACTGCCGATGGTGGATCGGGCGAATGGGGTCATGATCGTCGACACCGACGGTCGGGAGTACGTCGACGGGTGCTCGGGCACGATCTGCGTAAACATCGGCCACGGCGTGCCCGACGTGCTGGCGGCGATCTCGGCACAGTCGCGGCTCGTGACGTTCGCCCATCGCAGCCAGTTCCGCAATCAGCCCGTCGAAGACCTGACCGCCATGGTCCTGGCGATCGCCGGCCCCGGGTACAAGGAAGTCGTCTACACCAATTCCGGCTCGGAGACGATGGAGAGCGCGCTCCGGCTCGTCATGCACCACCACGCCGGGACCGGGCGGGACATCATCGTCTCGCAGCGGCCGAGCTATCACGGCATGACCACCGGCGCGCTCGCGCTGTCCGGGCATCCGCCCCGGCGCCACAACCTTGAGCCTCTGCTCGGCGGGGTGGCGAAGCTGGAGCAGGTGTCGTCCTCGCGCGACGACGAGGTCCTCCCTTCGCTGGCGGACTGGCTGCTCGTCCTCGAACGGCTGGATCCCGCACGCATAGCCGCCGTCGTCCTGGAGCCGGTCGGAGGGGCGGCCAGCGGGGCGGCGGAGGTGGATGCCCAGACGCTCCGCGGGCTCCGTGAATTCTGTGACAGGGCCGGCGCGCTGCTGATCGCGGATGAGGTCATGACCGGATTCGGCCGGACCGGTGAGTGGTTCGGCGTCACGGAGTCCGGGATCCTGCCCGACCTCATCGTCACCGGGAAGGGCCTCAGCGGCGGCTACCTTCCCATCGGCGCTTGCATCGTGGGGGACCGCGTGCTGTCCGGTGTCTCGGCGGCGGAGGTGTCGATGGGGCACACGATGAGCGGCAACCCGCTGGCCGCCGCGGCGGCGCTCGCCGTGCTCACCTACACGAGCGAGCACCGGCTCGTCTCGCGAGCGCGGGAGGTGGGCAGCTACCTTCGGGGAGAGCTGGAACTGCTCACGGAGTCGGTTCCCTTCCTCCAGCCGCCACGTGGCCGAGGTCTCCTCCTCGGCGTGGGGATCGAGCAGAGCCCGGTCGATTTCGCGACCGCGCCGTTGAATCGCCGAATCGTCGAGGCCGCCCTGCGGGACGGACTCTTGTTGTATCCCTCGGGCGTCGACGCGCGTACGCAGTCGGTGATGGTGTGCCCGCCACTGACGATCCGTGACCGAGAGGTCGAGATGCTGATGGCACGCTTCACCCGCGCGGTGTCCCAATCGTTCGCAGCAGAGCGCGTCTGAGGACGGTGACGATGACCACCCTGTACGTCGGGAACTCGTTCAACGAGTCCCTTGTCGGCGACCTCAGTCGGATGGACCCTGAAGAGCGTCGGATCAGCGGCAACCTGTGCTGTCGGCTGGTCTGGTTGATGGGCCCCGGCGACCTACTCGTCAGCCCCCAACCCATCAGCGACGAATTCCTCGGCTACGCCTCTCGGTTGAAAGGCGTGCCCATCACATCGGCGGACGTCGTCATTCCGCCGCCGGACGGGTTCGGCGCGGACCTGCTGACGGTGGACCGGCTTCGAGGGGGCCGGTTCATCGACGAGTTGCGGGCGAAGAGCGTCGGCCGAGGACTCGATCGCGTCCTCCCCTACTGCTACAACCAGACAATCGCGTCGCTCGCACGCGATGTCGGAATCGGGTCGTACGACACGAGTGTCGCGTTCTGCGAGGCCGGTGGTGTCGACCTACTCAACCGGAAGACGGTGTTTCGGGCACTCTGCGGGGGAGCCGGCGTCCCCGTCGCCGACGGCCTGGTGACCCGATCGGTGAGCGACGCCACCGACTTCGTCGCCTCGTTCGTCGAGACGGGGCGGCCCGTGATCGTCAAACAGGACGCACACGAAGGCGGTTTCGGCAACGAGATCCTCACGCCGTCGGCGGACACCGCTCAGTTGGGAGCCGCTGTGCTCACCGTCGTCGGGGACCGCCACGCCGTCGAGGAGCGATTGGCCGAGCAGTGGTCGCGCTTCAGCTCGAACGGTCGCGATCCCGTCGTCATCGAGCACTACCTGGAGAACGCGATCTCGTTGGGGTGCGAGGTGAGCCTGGACGGCGAGTCCCCGGTCATGCGCCACACCGCGGAGATGCGGATGACACCCGTTTTCGACGGACTCCTGATACCCCCGAGTTCGATCTCCGAGGAGTGCGACGCCGAGTTCTCGCGGTACGCGCTTGAACTCGCCGACGTCGTACACGCGATGGGCTATCGGGGGCTGATGAATATCGACGGACTGGCGGTCGACGAGGGCAGAGTCGTCGTCCTCAACGAGTTCAACGGCCGCCTCGGCGGCTCCACCCATCTCCACTCGATCGGCCGGATGCTCTTCGGCGACGACTACCTGCGACGCCGGTACCTCGTCAGCAACAACGACCTGAAGGTGGATTCGTTCTCGGGCGCCGTAGAGGCGCTGGAGCGGGCGGGCCTGGCGTTCGACCCCGAGCGTGGCGAGGGCGTCGTCCTCACCTGCGACCACGCCGCCCAGTCCGGGGCGGTCGAATACTGCGCCATCGGAGCCGACGTGGCCACAGCCGATGACTACGAGCGGCGGCTGCGCCTGCTGTCGACGTCACGCTGACGACGTTCGGCGGAGAGGTGAGCGGACGTCGAACAACGGTCCATGGCTCCTCCGGTCCGCCGTGATCAGCGGCCGTGAGGGAGTCTCTACATGCCAGGAGAAAAATCCATGACCAGCAATGAACGCCGTATCACCGTCAGTCCGGACGACTCCGCCTCGCGCTGGGGGAACCCCGGTGTGGAGGTGCTTTCGACACCGGCCATCCTCGGCCATGTGGAGCGTCTGTGCGCTGATCTCCTGAAGCCGCAGCTGGCACCCGGCGAGATGACGGTCGGCGTGCAGGTCGTCATGAACCACCGTGCCCCCGCCCGGGTCGGCGAGGTCGTCGTCATCGAGGCGACCGCTGCCGGTTCCGGCTCGCAGCCTCGATTCGACTTCGCCGTCAAGAGCGTCGACGGCAGTGTGCTCTGCGACGGTGTTCACCAGCGCGCCGTGGTCGACGCCGGCCGGTTCCGAGCCCGTATATCCGCCTGAGATCCCCCAAGGTACTCCTCACCTCGGCCGCTCGCGGTTCGGCGAAAGCCGTCGCCGACGAGCGGCCGAGGTGAGAGTTCCGGCGGCGGATCACGGTCAGCCCAGCGCCGCCTGCCGGGACAGGCCCCGGCGGGCCGGGAAGTACTCGAGCAGCGACGACGTGCCGTCGACGGCGAGGGCGAGCACCTCGACGAGCCCGTCGCCGGGGCAGGGGTGGTAGATCTTGGCCATGTCGATGCGAAGCCGCCAGAGCTCCGTCAGCGCGGTCATCACGTGGTCCCACAGGATCCGCTGCTCGGCCGTGTCGTCGCCGTCCAGCGGAGCGACGGCTCGGTAACCGGCGAGAGCGACGTCGACCAAGTGCAGTGGTATCTGCGCGAAATCGATCGCCGGATCGAACCAACCCGCGTCATCCCAGTCGATGAGCGCGCGAAGCCGGTCGTCGAACTGCAGGATGTTCGCCGGCTTGAGGTCGCCGTGCACGAACCGCCGGTACCGGTTCGCGCCGCTGACCGAGGGCTTCAGAGCGCTCAGCAATTCGTCGAACCACTCGGCCAGGTGCGCGGCCACCACGCCGGCATCGACGAGCCCTGTCAGGATCGCGACGTGGTCGAGCGGGCGCGCCCACTCCTCCAGCCACCCCTTCGGATCGTCCACGTGACCCACGGTGTGGTGGAGCGTCGCGAGTTCAGTTCCTACGCCGTGCCAGACAGCGGCGTCGGACGGCAGGACTCGTGCGGACGGGGTCACCGAATCGCCGCGCACGTACTCGAAAATCGAGAACGGGACGCTGAATATCTCCAGGCTGTCGTCGAACGCGACGAGTGATCCGGTCCGGACGCCGGCGGAAGTGGCGGCCGGCACTGCGACTGAAGCGGTGAGTGTTTCTCCGATCGCTCGCGGATGGTCTCGCGGTATCTTCAGGATATAGTTGTCGCCGAGCCGGTACACCGAATGCACATTGCCCGACGAATTGAGCCGTTTCGTCTTCCGTGGATCTATGTCCAGCTGGTATCGGTCGATGACCGCCGAGGACTGTACCGGAGTCACGATCGGGAATGGCGCGCCGTCGTAGGGCGGCCGAATTGGACGTCGAATTGGTGTCATGCTGCAATGCTCCCCGCGCTTACCATGTCGATTTCCTGCTTCGGTAACAGGTGAGATTCGCATGCTTACACTACCTCTACCGACACCGCTGCAAAACTACTTCGAAGGAGTTTGCAATGGCTGAGCCCGACATGGAGCGACCCGAGCCGATGGCGCGGCTGGTGAACGGGGAATCGGTCAGTTCCTCGATCGGTCATCTCCAACAGGTGTTCTCCGGGATCACCGACCGCCTACGAATTTCACCGACCGAACAAGTAGCCGCGCGGCTCCGGGGCTGGGATAATTATCAGCGCGCTTCCCTGGGGCGCGGCGAGACTCCGGCGCTGGTCGCCGGCGCCATCAAGTCGTCCTTCTCTCTGTCCGAGACCAAGTTCGAGCCCCGTGGGGAACCGGGACTCGAACTCCCCGATGTGACCGAGGTCCCGGCCTTCGCACACCTCGACGGCGTCGTGCGCCTCGCGGCGCGGCTGGCGATCCCGGCCGAATTCGACGAGCAACGCGTGGTCGTGACGCTGTTCCTCTACCGGGTGATCGCGCGCGCCGGGCAGGTCTACGAAGGATTCCTCCACCGCGATATCGCTTCCCCGCAGGAGCCGGTGGGCAGTGTGATCTTCTATCCCACGGTGAGAACGCAGAACATCGAGGGGGCGGAATTCGGCGCTCACTTCTCCGGTCTTCCCACCGATGAGCTGCGGCGCCGCGACCACGACATCACATTCGCGCCTCAGGAGTACGAGGGTGCCGCGCTCGTCCTCGGCTACCCGCACAACCTCGCGCACGGCGTCCGGCTGGGGCAGAACCCCCACGCTGCCCTCACAGACGCGACGAGAACTCGCGCCGACGATGTGCGGGAGCTCCTCGATCCCCACGAGACCACCTTCGTGAAGGACATGGCGGTACTGACCTTCACGCAGACGACAGCGATCGAGGTGGAAATTCCCTGAGCCGTTTCGACGGCGAGGTGGGACCGGAAGCGTTCGAGTACGCCGGGTATGGGACAGCCCGTACCCGGCGGTCGGCGGGTGGAGAAGGATACTGGATGAATCATCCTGAAAGTGGTTACGGTGATCTGGATTTCCGTATCCATATGCGACGTCATACTTGGCCCGGGAAACTCATCGCCGTGTCAGGAATCGATGCAAGCGGGAAGACGACTTTGATCCGGTGCATCGCGGCGGAGTCGAGGCGCCGATCAATCGTGGTGCGGCGCTTCAAGTTCCCGTCTCGGAAGCTGAAGGAAACGGCGCTGTTCCGAGAGTTCGACAGGGATCGCCAGGGGAGTCTGGACCGTGGTGTCGTCGACCCGTTCGGGTTGACGCTCGTCCTGATGGGGGATCGCCTGCTCACGCTGCGAAATCAGGTGGTGAGTCATCTCCAGGCGGGGCACACGGTGATTATCGATCGGTATTTGTTCACGACGCTGGTGGAGTTCTTGCTGACGCCGCACTCGGCTGCCGAGCGCCGTGCCGTCTGGGACTGTGCGGGGCATTTTCCCCAGCCGGATTGCTATCTTTTCACCGACGTTCCAGTGGAGGTTGCCGCCGATCGGCTGCGGGACCGTGGGGGAGCTGAGGCGGAGTCGGTCGATCTGGAAGCCATGTCAATGAGGGCGAAACTCTTTCGTGAATTCGCAGCGTTGAATGACGGCGTACCGGTTCGAACGGATATCGGCCTTGCGCATTCTATGGGAGTTGTCAGGGATCGTCTCAACGCCATCGACGCGCTGTCATCTCAGGCCTGCGGTACCCGGAGAGTCGCGAGCGCCAGGGAGCAACGATGAGTCACACCGACCGAAGCGAGGACTGGACTCCCGTCGTACTGGGCGGCCCGCCCCATGAATTCCCCGGCCGCCTTCTGGCCATCGAAGGATCGGACGGATCCGGGAAGTCCTATTTCGTTTCGTGGCTCATGGCGGCCATGAGTGACGATATCCCGTGCACGCACGTGTTGATGCCGGGAGAGCACATGCGCGCTTATGACCTCTGGCGGGCATGGAGCGACCAGTCTCTTGGATTCGATCGGAGCCTCATCGACGATGCCGGCTTGAAGCTGATGGCGGTCGGCGATCGCCTGGTCAGGCAGCGGGCGATCATTGAACCCGCTCTCCGGCAGGGTCACCTCGTGATCTGCGAGCGATACGCGCTCACCCCGCTGGTCTTCAACTCCGACGAGATATTCTCGGAGCCGCTGCAGCGACTTTACCGGCCGGACCTCGGGCTGATATTCGACGCACCGAGCGATCTCCTTTTCGACCGTGTGCTGGCACGTGCTGACTCACCCGTGCACCCGCAGACGCGACACGACAAGGATGTCGAGGTCAGGAGATTTCGAGAATTGGCTGAAAAGAATCTCTATTCAGTTGTGGACACGAGCGCACCCAACGACTTCGAAGGGGTCAGACCTCTCCTGCGGGAGATGCTGCGACCGAGGGCGGGCGGGCTTTCATGAGTGCCGCCCCTGCCCGGTCCGCACCCGTTGCACGACCACCGCTGGCAGCGCCCGAACCGTGGACTTTCCCCCCGCGAGAACTCCGTGATCCGCAACTCCGCGTCCGCGCCGAGCAACAGACACCCAACTGGCAGGCCCGCCATGCGGTCCGCTCCGGAGCGTAAGGCACCATCAACGAGCTCGCTCACGGACACGGCATGCGCCGCTGCCGCTGCCGCTACCGGACAGCACGTGTTCACAGCCATCACCGCAGACATCGAACGCCTCCAAGATCGTGGAGTTCGTGCGTGATGCTCAGGAGCCGGTGCGGGTACGGGAGGTGACGGAGGCGTCGTTCGGACAGAGAGCCAACCGCAGCTTGCAGAAGGGCGTGCGCCGCCAGGTCGAGCGGCTGGTCCATCAGGGCCGGCTGACCAGCGCGGACAGCCGGGGCTTCAGCGCGGTGCGGTAACGCCGCTCACGCCGACCAGGACGCTCCCGCGCCGGCCGGGCCGTCGCCCGCAGCGGCGAGGCGGCGGGTCATGAGGGTGACCTTGACCCATTTCACGTAGGCCTCCTGGGCGGCGGAGGGTCAGGCGTTTTCCCGCACGGCCGCAGCATGTGGCCGGCGGATACTCGTAGAGCAGGTGCCGGGCTGACCCACCGTCATGGGCCGGAGGGGCCCAGCGGCTGTGGCAGGCCATGGACGCGATCGGGTTGGCCCTGGCGAGCCGGGCCGGTGCCTGGCTGACCTGGGTAATGGGTTTCGCGACCAGCCGGACCATGCTGCTGCGCCGGGTGATGGAGCTGCCCGACCCGGAAGCGACGCGGCCCCGCGCCTTCGGCGAGGACGACTTCGCCCTCAGGCGTGGCCACGTCTGCGGAACGGTTGTGATCGACGCCGAGAGCCGCCCAGGTCCTCGACTTGTTGCCCGAGTGCGACGCCACCACCGACCGGTTCCATCTATGGCAAAACATCACCTGCGCGGTCGAGAAGACCGTCGCTGATCATCGCTCCTGCCTGCGCGAGCTACCCCACCGATACGAAAACGGTCCACCGACTCAGTCGGCAGACCGTCACGAAACTTCGAGGCTAGACTGCCCGATGAAACATGACAACGTGTCACACTCGACGGGAAAGCCACGACGAGTGCGGGCGACCTCCAGACAGGGGATCGCTCGGCGATATGGAAGGAAGAATACTAATGAAGTCGGCGGAAATCCGCAAACGCTGGCTCGGCTATTTCGAGGAACGTGGGCACACGGTCGTGCCTTCGGCATCGTTGATCGCGGACGACCCGACACTGCTGCTGGTACCCGCGGGCATGGTGCCTTTCAAGCCATACTTCATCGGCCAGGAAAAGCCACCCTTCCAGCGTGCCACGAGCATCCAGAAATGCGTGCGCACCCCGGATATCGACGATGTCGGCAAGACCACTCGCCATGCCACGTTCTTCCAGATGTGCGGCAATTTCTCGTTCGGAGACTATTTCAAGAAGGAAGCGATCACCCTCGCCTGGGAACTGCTGACCTTCCCGCAGGATGCGGGCGGCTACGGCATGGATCCCGAGCGGTTGTGGATCACCGTCTTCCAGGAAGATCCTGAAGCCGAGGCGATCTGGCGTGATGTCGTCGGCGTCCCGCCGGAGCGGATCCAGCGCCTGGGCATGGGGCCGAACTTCTGGTCCATGGATGTGCCCGGCCCCTGCGGACCTTCATCCGAGATCTGTTACGACCGCGGCCCGGAGTTCGGCGCCGAAGGCGGCCCGGCGGTCAACGACGAGCGCTACATCGAACTGTGGAACCTCGTGTTCATGCAGTACGAGCGAGGTGACGGAACCGGAAAGGAAGACTTCGAGATCCTCGGGGAGCTGCCGGCGAAGAACATTGACACCGGTCTCGGCCTCGAGCGACTGGCGATGATCCTCCAGGGCGTTAACAACATCTTCGAGATCGACACCTCGCGTGCCGTCATCGACAAGGCGACCGAGTTGACCGGAGTTTCGTACGGCGCGGATCCGAAAACAGATGTCTCACTCCGCATCGTGTCGGACCACATGCGGGCGTCGGTCATGCTGGTCGGAGACGGGGTCACGCCCGGCAACGAGGGCCGCGGCTACGTGCTGCGCCGGATTCTGCGCCGCGCCATCCGCAATATGCGGCTGCTCGGCTCCGCCGGGCCGGTGGCCGCGGCTCTGCTCGACACCGTCCTCGACATCATGGGTGAGCAGTACCCCGAGCTCCTGGAAGACCGTGCGCGCATCGAGATTGTCGTGCTGGCGGAAGAAGCCGCATTCCTCAAGACACTGAGAACGGGCACCGCCATCCTCGACGAGGCGGTCGCCGAGACCAAACGCCGCGGTTCCTCGGTCCTGGTCGGCGACAAGGCTTTCATGCTGCACGACACCTACGGCTTCCCGATCGACCTGACTTTGGAAATGGCGGCCGAGCAGGGCCTCCGGGTCGACGAGGGCGGTTTCCGACAGCTCATGAAACAGCAACGGGAGCGGGCCAAGGCCGATGCCCGCGCCAAGAAGCTCGGCCACGCCGACCTTTCCGCCTATCGGGAGGTCGCAGACCGTACCGGGACCGTGGAGTTCACCGGATACGAGTTGCTGGAGGATGAGGCCTCGGTCGTCGGTCTGCTGGTCGACGGCGTTCCCTCGCCTGCGGCGTCCGAGGGCGACGACGTCGAGATCGTCCTGAGCCGGACGCCTTTCTACGCCGAGGGCGGCGGCCAGTTGGCCGACCACGGCCGAATCCGGACACACTCGGGCGCGACCGTGGCCGTTCACAACGTGCAGCAGCCCGTGCCCGGCGTCCTGGTGCATTCAGGCACGGTCCTGGTCGGTGAAGTCACCCTCGGCTCGGCGGTGTTCGCGAGGGTCGATGTCGACCGCCGTCGTGCCGTCTCCCGCGCGCATTCGGCGACCCACCTGACGCACCAGGCGCTACGCGACGCGCTCGGCCCGTCGGCCGCGCAGGCCGGCTCGGAGAACTCCCCCGGGCGGTTCCGCTTCGACTTCGCCTCACCGTCCGCGGTGCCCCACTCCGTGCTCGCGGACGTCGAGCAGGAGATCAACGAAGTGCTGGCCCGCGAGCTGGAAGTGACCGCCGCGGTGATGACCATGGATGAGGCCCGCAAACAGGGGGCCGTTGCGATGTTCGGCGAGAAGTACGGCGACCGGGTGCGCGTCGTAACCATCGGCGACTATTCCAAGGAACTGTGCGGTGGAACGCATGTCCGCAACACCGCGCAACTCGGCCTGGTGAAGCTGATGAGCGAGTCGTCCATCGGTGCGGGCGTACGGCGAGTCGAGGCACTGGTCGGCGTAGACGCTTACCGCTTCCTGGCCCGCGAGCACACGTTGGTGAGGCAGCTGACAGAGTTGGTCAAGGGCAAGCCGGAGGAACTGCCGGAGAAGATCGCCGGCATGATCACGCGGATCCGGGACGCGGACAAGGAGATCGACCGCTTCAGGCTGGACAATCTCATGCAGGCAAGTGCGTCGCTGGTGCAATCGGCCGAGCACGTCGGCGGCGTCGCGCTGGTCGCCGCGAAGGTGAGAGACGGGATCGTGATGGACGACCTGCGGCGGATGGCACGGGATGTGTGCGCGCGGTTCACGTCCACGGAAGCTGCGGTCGCCTTGTTCTCCGTCAAGGACGGTCGACCGTTGTGCGCGGTCGCGGTGAATGAGAAGGCACAGGCGAGCGGACTGAAAGCAGGCGAGCTGATCCGTACGGCGATGACGGTCCTTGGGGGTCGTGGAGGCGGCAAGGATGACGTGGCGCAGGGAGCAGGCACCGACACGAACGCTGTGGGCCAAGCAATCGCTGCGGTGCGCCAGGCTGCCCTCGCGCAGGGTTCGTCTCAGGGTCTGTAGAACTCTCATTCCGGTTGCGCGCATGCGATGCCGACGCTCGTCGGAAGCCTGAGCGGCCAGATTGGCTTCCTCCTTACCTCGCCGCTCAGGGGCGGCACCACGTCGACGTCGATTCCCGAGGTCGACGTGGTGCTCAATGGCCTCGACCCGGGAATCGACAAGACGTCCACCACCGACGTGCCCGCGACCAGCCAGGGAACCGATGCCGCCACGAAGACCGTGGGCTGGAAGCGAGCGGAGTATCGGCTGGATCTCAGTTCGATGTCGCGAGCAACGACAGTGCCCCGAGGCCAGCCCGCTGAGCCAGGCAGTGAGCCAGTTTGCGCGATTCGCGCACCAGCGCGGGCACGTCAACGCCCAGCAGTTCGCCGTCGGCGACCCTTCGCCGTCCCGCCACCCAGACGTCTTTCACCTCGCGAGGTCCCGCGCAGTAGACGATCGTCTGGAACGGGTCGTGGACATTGGCGAGGGCTGGCGAGCCGCCGTCGAAGACAACCAGGTCGGCGGCCTTTCCCGGTTCCAATGAACCGACCGCGGTATCGAGGTGCAGCGCGGCGGCACCTTCGATAGTCGCCATGCGGAAGGCCTCACGCGCGGTCAGGGCAGCAGGGTCGAGCTGATCCAGTCGTTGGAGGAGAACGCCGGTCTTTATCGCTTCCAACATGTCCTGGCGGTCGTTACTGGCCGGGCCGTCAACGCCGATCCCGACATTGATCCCACTACCGCGCAGCCGTGAGACCGGGCACACCCCCGACGCAAGGATCATGTTCGATACCGGGTTATATGCTACGCCGACGCCGTGCGACGCCAAGAGACGGATGTCAGCGTCCCCGAGCCAGACGCAGTGTGCTGCGAGTGTCGGCGACGCGAACAGCCCGTTCTGCGCGCAGTACGCAATCGGGCTTGTATGTCGGGACTCTTGGATGAATTCGATCTCCTCTCGTGACTCATGAAGGTGGATGTGGATTCCGTCTGCATTCGACGATGCGAGATCAACCGACCGTGCAAACATCGAAGGGGATTGCGCAGCCACCGTCGCGATACCGACGCGGAACCGACACAGCGTGCTGGCAGCCGCGGCCTCACGCAGCGCGGCATGTTCGGCGAACACGTCTTCCACCGGAGTCCCTGGCCGCCGATCACTCGCGCCATAGGAGACGATGCCCTTCAGGCCCAGTTCCTCGAGGCCTTGGACGACTCCAGGCGTGACGGAAGTCGTCCTCGGGTCGCTGACGAACATGTCGTTCGTCAGCGTGATCCCGGTCCTCAGCATCTGAACGCCGCCGAGCAGCGTACTGATGAAGGCGCTTTCCCGGTCGAGGTGGGGGGCGACGGCGTCGATCAGGCCTCGAAGCCAGTCACCGAGAGCGAAGTTCTCCCCGATTCCTGTCACGAGGGCTTCGGAGAAGTGCCCGTGAGTGTTGATGAATCCAGGGGTGACGATATCGTTGGGCCCGCCGAGAACGGCACAAGAAGGAAACCTGCTGGACAGATCGGCGAACGACCCGACGTCTCGGATCGTGTCACCCACCACGCGCACGGCACCGTCTGAAATCATCTCGGGTTCGGACGCTGTCAGGACGTACTTGCCGCGAATCAGTAAACCCGCATCCGGCTGGCGAAGAGGGGCATCCCCCTTTGAAGACATCGTCGGATGCAGGCGGTCGGACCGTTCAGTCATCGGATTCGCACCAATTCCCCATGCCATTCGGAGTCAGTCTGAATTGCCATCGGCCGATGCGGGGCATCGGAGATCTATGTTTCCCTCGATGTCGCGCCATCCGGCGCTTCGCCCCTCACTGGCCTTGAGCCCATGCGGGGCAGGCCTTGAAAGCCGCCAGGGCTTCAGAGCACGGACACGTCCCGGGTTCTGCTTTCGGATATTAAACGGGCGGACCCTTCCAATTCCTGAGCGAAGTCGCCCCACAACTGCGCGTACTGCCGCGCGAGTTGAATCATCATGGACGTACTGTGTGAAGGCACGACCGAGGCGAGAGAGGCCGGTTCCAGCAGGCCCGATGCGTTCGCCTGCAACAATTGGAGAAGCCGGCGTCCGGCCTGCTGGTGGCGCATGGAAGGATCGCGGGCGAGCTTGGTGACGATGCTGACCGGATCCGCCACCGTCGACAGCGAGGCCCGCAGCGGGCGAGACTCCGAGCGGCGCCTGGCCGGAGACACGCCGGAGTCCGACCGGCGGCCTCCGTCGAACGCGTACGGTACCGGTATCGGATCTTCGCCGCGTGCCAAGCGGTCGCGCACATCGGCCACTGTGTTCGGCGATATCCCAGAGATCTTGGCCACCTCTCGCAGCGATGACTGCGGTTGGTCCGCCAGCATCTTGGCGGCCTTGAGTCGACCTTCCACCGTGCTCAACGGCCTGGTTCTGCCGTCTCGCCCCACTCGAGCGGACGGCATCGACGGCGCGTCCTGAGCCATGTGCCGTATCTCCGCGACGATCTTGGCCGCCATGCCGACGACCTCGGCGATCGCCCGATCGGACATCTCAGGGTGCGACGCTATGATGCCTGCCGCAGCCGCGCGCCGGTCGGCGCGCGACAGAGGGAGGCCATGCTTCACATTCGTCTCGACGGCGTGGAGGAATGCGTCCTCAGCGGTTCCGTCGAAGAACTCAACATTGATGGTTTCTTTCCCGTTGAGTATCGCGGCCATGAATCGATGGGCCCCGTCGACCACTTCCATCGTTCGCCGGTCCACGAGGATCGGAGGGAGTTCGCCATCGACCTCCGCGAGGCGCGCGATGTGCTCCTCGTCCCTTCCTCCCAGGCGTGGAGATCGCCCCAGCGCGAGGCTGGCCAGTGGAAGAACCCAGGGCCCCTGCCCTGCGGGAAGGCCGTCGATCGCGATACCGCTGGAAGGGGCCATCGATTCTTCGTAGAGAGCTGATATGGACATCGAATCCACTTGATTCAAGGCTGTAATCCCCTCGTTGATTGACCTCCGCAAGGCAGTTGCACAGCTCTCCACCTCACGGCGTATACATGCACCGATCCACGCACGAACCAGTGGATCAGTGGTTCACTGAAGCAAGGCATCAGTGAAAGGGCCTCTCACGCCCGTGCAGTCACATTCGGGCGCGCAGCGGAGGCGCAATTCTCAATCGTGGCCGGTTCACCGGCAGGTGGGGGGCGGATGGCGCGGGCGGTCTCCCTGACCTCGCCCGCGCGCAGCCGGCGCCACCGCTCCGGGTTGGCGGCCAGGATGCGGACGACACCGCGACCCGGCCGTTGTTCCAGTCGCGCGCGAGCAGGTCGAGTGCCTGCGTCTCACGTCCCGTCAGCTGTGGGAACGCCGACCGGTACGACACCGCGTAGGGTTCCGAGAAGTACTCGCCCAGCCGCCTCGCGATCACCGTGCTGGACACGGCGCCGCCCTCGGCGACGATCTGATGGCGCGCAACAACTCCCGTTCGGAGTTCCGCTTGGTGATGTAGCCGCTCGCCCCCGCCCGCATGGCCGCCACCACCGAGTCGTCGTCCCGGCTGTGCTGAGCTCCGTTCGCCGCGCTCCGCGTGCGCAGCACGCGCTCGGTCGACTCCACCTGGCGCACCGTTTCAAAGCCGTCCGCGTCCGCCAGGAGGTGCCTGATGCCGGCGCGAAACAGCGCCTGTTCACCGACAACCAGGACACGCACCATCACCGCACTCCTCCCAACACCGATCCGGGCGCGGTGGGCGTGCCGACGGTTCTCGCGAGGACCAGCCATCCTCCGTGCTGCGCTTCCAGTTCCGCATTCCTGACAGTGAGCACGCCGTTCCTCCCCGTTGGTCCTCGGCGCGCGTGGACTGCTTGATCACCCGCCGGTGGATGTGGGGCACAGTAGTCCGGCCCCGGCACTGAATCTGCCGGTTGTTCGCCCCACAAAAGCTCCGGTCCAGCGTCGTCTGCCATGCCCAGCACGGAGAGTTCTCCATGCTCCGGCCGGGACCGCTGGTCATCCCGCGTTCGGGCCCTGACTCCTGGCGCGGCCGACCGCGCCGCACGCCACCGTGGCGATCATGGGCGACGGAAGCCTCTGGACCCACGACGCCGAGTGGACCGGCGCGTTGCGCGAACACCGTTTCCCCGCGGCCCGCGCGTGGACACCCGAGACGGTCGTCGGCTACCTCCGCAGCACCTCCTTCGCCCGGCCCGAACTCTTCGCGGAACAACACGAGGCGTTCGAGGCCGAACCCCGCCAGCTGCTCGACGTGCACGCCAAGGATGGGGTGCTGCGGGAGGAATCGGTGTTCACCTGATCTCGCGCCGCGAGGGAGAGGCGGGCACGGCGAACGGCCCCGGAGACCGTGTAGGAGCACCGAATCGCGATGATCATTGTCCTGGAGCAGTGGCAGACGTCCTGCCGGAACACGGCGGGCATGGGGAGGGCAGGATGGCCGCCATGGCGAACAGTAGGACCGCGAAGCCGGCCTCGCGGACGGGACCGATCCGGCATCCTCATTGAGATCCTTGCCGACCTCCACCACGAAGAACACGAAGACCGCCTGGAGCGGCTGGGCCTCGACTCCGCCGACCAGTTCGACCCCGCAGCCTTCGACACAAGCAACTCCGCCGACGGGCCTACCGGATCATGGAGTTGCCAGGGCTCCGTCAGGTGCGCCCGTACGACGCTCGGGCGTCCTGCTTCACATGTCGGCTCGGTGGGCGGGACACCGCCCGGTCGTGAGATTGTGAGATATGGGAGCGTGAGCGGGTGAGCGAGACGACGACCAGAACCCTGCAATACCGCGTAGACGGGCCAGAAGACGCCCCGACTCTGATCTTGGGTCCCTCTCTCGGTACCACCTGGCATATGTGGGACAGACAGACGCCGGAGCTGGCCAAGCACTGGCGGGTGGTCCGGTTCGACCTGCCCGGTCACGGCGGCGCGCCCGCCCATCCCGCCACCGGCGTTCCCGAGCTCGCGGACCGGCTCCTCGCCACGCTCGACGGACTCGGCGTGCAGCGCTTCGGCTACGCCGGCTGCTCCATCGGCGGCGCGATCGGCGCGGAGCTGGCGCTGCGCCGCCCCGACCGGGTCGCCTCGCTCGCGCTCGTGGCGTCGTCGCCGCGGTTCGGTACGGCGGACGAGTTCCGCCAGCGCGGGGTCATCGTCCGTACGAACGGTCTCGACCCGATGGCACGCTCGGCGCCCGAGCGCTGGTTCACGGCCGGCTTCGCCGCCGCCCAGCCCGCGATCGTCGAATGGGCGGTCCAGATGGTCCGTACGACCGACCCGGGGTGCTACATCGCCGCGTGCGAGGCGCTCGCGGCCTTCGACGTACGGGCGGAGCTCGGCCGTATCGGCGTGCCGACGCTCGTCCTGGTCGGCGCGGAGGACAAGGTCACCGGACCCGCCGAGGCCCGCACACTGGTCGCCGGGATACCGGACGCCCGGCTCGCCCTGGTGCCGGGAGCCTCGCACCTGGCGCCCGTCGAGCAGCCGGCCGCCGTCACGGACCTGCTCATCCGTCACTTCTCCACCGCCTGGCAGAACCCCTCCGACACCTCGACCGGTCTGACGGTGCTGCCCGACTGGGCAACCTATCCGGGGCCGGGGGCGCCCGCGGGACCGCCGACCCTGTCGCCGATGACCTCCCCCGTCGCCGCCATCACCTCCGCCGAGCAGCCGCAGGCCGTGGCCGCCGTACGCCCGGATCCTTACGAGACGGGCATGCGGATCCGCAGGGAGGTCGTCGGTGACGCCCATGTCGACCAGGTCATGGCCGATACGGCCGGCTTCGCCGGTGACTTCCAGGAACTCCTCACCCGCTACGCCTGGGGCGAGGTCTGGAACCGGGAGGGCCTGGACCGCCGCAGCCGCAGCTGCGTCACGCTCACGGCCCTCGTCGCCGGCGGTCACCTGGACGAGCTGGCCGTCGAGACCAGGGCCGCCCTGCGCAACGGTCTGACGCCTTCCGAGATCAAGGAAGTACTCATCCAGACGGCCGTCTACTGCGGCTTCCCGGCGGCGACCGCGGCCTTCCGCGTCGTGGGCGCGGTCGTCCAGGAGGAGACCACGCCCGACAGCTAGGGCCCCTCGTTTGGATCTTGCCGGGCTCGCGAGCCCTGGCACGCACGCTCTCCCCCGTAGCCCCCGAGGGGGGCACGGGAGGTGCCCCCTCCGTGGGGGGGGGGGGGGCGGGCCCCCCCGGGGGGGGGGCGCCGACCGGGGGGGC
>NZ_JBHXRX010000076.1:0-36056 GCF_042714995.1 Streptomyces sp. NPDC058665 | reverse complement strand
CCCCTTACCCGGTTACTGCTGACGACCCCGGTCAGACATTGACCGGCTGGGCCGGCGACGCGTCGGAGTGCGGCGGCACGCCGCCTCCGTCGCTCCCGCCACCGTCGGCACTGCCGCCGCCCGACTTACGGGCGCGCTTGGCCGCCTTCTTGCCCGCGCGGCGCTCCTTGCGGAGCTCGACCATCGTGTAGAGCGTCGGCACCAGCAGCAGCGTCAGCAGCGTCGACGACAGCAGACCGCCGATCACCACCACGGCCAGCGGCTGGCCGATGAAGCCACCCTCGCCGGTGATCCCCATCGCCATCGGAAGGAGCGCGAAGATCGTGGCCAGAGCGGTCATCAGGATGGGCCGCAGCCGGTGCCTGCCGCCCTCGACGACCGCCTCGACCACACCGAGCCCCTGCGCCCTGTACTGGTTGATCAGGTCGATGAGCACGATCGCGTTGGTCACCACGATGCCGATCAGCATCAGCATGCCGATCATCGCCGGCACACCCAGCGGCGTACCGGTAAGAAGCAGCAGACCGATCGCGCCGGTCGCCGCGAACGGGATGGAGACCAGCAGGATCATCGGCTGGACCAGCGACTTGAACGTGCCGACCAGCAGCATGAACACGATCGCGACGGCCGCCAGCATGGCGAGCCCCAGCTGGAGGAACGCCTCGTCCTGGTCCTCGGACACACCGCCGATGGAGGCGGTCGCCCCCTCCGGCAGGTCGAGCGCGTCGATCTTCGACTGGAGCGTGGTGCCGATCGCGCCGGTGTTGTCACCCTCGGGCTTGGCGGTGATCGTCGCGGCCGTGGCGCCGTCGATCCGGGTCTTGGACAGCGGACCCGGCGCCAGCTTGACGTCGGCGATCTGGCCGAGCTTCACACCGCCGAGCGGCAGCTCCTTCAGTTCGGCGAGCGTCTTGGCCGGCTCGGCGGAGGTGACGTACACGTCGCGCTCGGTGTCACCGAGGATGGCCTTGCCGGACGGCGTACCGCGCACGGCCTGGCCGACGGCCATGCCGAGCGAGGCGTCGGTGAACCCGGCCTCGGCGGCGGCGGGCTTGGCCTTGACCGAGATACGCGGGATGCTCTGCGCCAGGTCGCTCTGGACGTCGGTGACGTCGTCGATGCCGGCGACCTCCTCGCGTACCTGCTCGGCGGCCGTCGCCAGGATCTTCGCGTCGGGCGCCTTGACGACGACGCTCAGGTCCTGGGCGCCGAAGCCGTCGCCGGCCGTGATGGTCGTGTCACCGATGCCGTCGAGCTTGCCGAGGGCGTCCTCGATGGTGTCGCTGGTCTCGTCGTACGTCCCCGAGTCCTTCAGGGTGATCTGGTAGGACGCCTGGTTGGCACCCGTACCGCCGCCGAACGCCGCCATGAAGCCGGAGGAGCCGACGGTGACCTGGTACTCCTTGATCTCGTCGATGCCTTCGAGGGTCTTCTCGACCTTCTTCGCCGCGGTGTCGGCCGCCTCCAGGCTGGTGCCCGGAGCCAACTCCTGCTTGACGGTGAGCACTTCCTGCTCGCCCTGGTCGAAGAAGTTGGTCTTGAGCAGCGGTGCCATGCCGAGGGTGACGAGCAGGACGACGAACGCCAGGACGACGCTCGTGATCCGGCGCCGGGTCGCGAAGCCGAGGACCCTGACGTACGCCCGCTGCATATGGCTGTTGGACTCCTTCTCCTCCGCGATCCGGCGGGCCTCGGCGGGGTCCATGCCCCGTACGGCCTTCGGGGCGCGCAGGAACCAGTACGAGAGCACCGGTACGACGGTCAGCGAGACGAGCAGCGACGCCAGCAGGGCCGCCGTGATCGTCAGCGAGAACGAGCCGAACAGCTCGCCCACCATGCCGCCCACGAGGCCGATCGGCAGGAACACCGCGACCGTGGTGAGCGTCGACGCGGTGACCGCGCCCGCGACCTCCTTGACCGCCGAGGTGATCGCGAACTCGCGCTCCTCGCCATAGCCCAGGTGCCGCTTGATGTTCTCCAGCACCACGATCGAGTCGTCGACGACGCGTCCGATCGCGATGGTGAGCGCGCCGAGGGTGAGCATGTTGAGCGACAGGTCGCGGGTCCACAGCACGATCAGCGCGAGGACGACCGAGAGCGGGATGGAGACCGCGGTGACCAGGGTCGAGCGGATCGAGGCCAGGAAGACCAGAATGACCAGGATGGCGAAGACCAGACCGAGCGCGCCCTCGGTGGTCAGGCCGGAGATCGACTTGGAGACGGCCGGACCCTGGTCGCTGACCACGGTCAGGTCGGCGCCGGCGCCGAGGTCCTTGCGCAGGTCCGGCAGCTTGTCCTTGACGGCGTCCGAGATGGTGACGGCGCTGCCGTCGTTGTCCATGGTGGCCATCACGGCGAGGCTGGGCTCACCGTTCGTACGGGTCAGGGACGTCGCCTCGGACGGCTCCTGCTCGACCGTGGCGATGTCACCGAGGCGTACGGGCTTCGCGGCCTGCCCGCCCTCGGGGGCGCCGGGCTGCGGACCGCCGACCCGCAGGTCCTCGATCTGCTCCAGGGAGGTGAAGCCGCCTCCGACCTGGACGGTGCGGCTCTTGCCGTCCTCGGAGAACGATCCCGCGGGGACGGTCGCGCCGCCCGCCTTCAGCGCCTCGGAGAGCGCCAGGGTGTTGAGGCCCGCGGACGCGAGCTTCTTCTCGTCGGGGGTGACGGAGACCTGGAGGTCCCTGACACCGTCGACGGAGACCTGACCGACACCGTCGATGTCCTCAAGGGCCGGAACGACCGTGCGCTCCAGCCGGTCGGCGAGCGCCTGCTGGTCCTCTTGGGAGGTGGCGGCGAGGACGACGGTGGGGATGTCGTCCGTCGAGCCGGCGATGACCTGCGGGTCGACGTCATCGGGAAGCTGGGGCCCTGCCCGGTTCACGGCCTGCTGGATGTCGGCGACCAACTGCTGCGAACCGTCACCACCGAAGTCGAAGCTGGCCATGATCACGGCGCTGCCCTCGCTCGCCGTGGAGGTGACGCCGGTGATGCCGTCGACGGATTCGAGTGAGGCCTCGATCGGCTCGATGACCTGCTTCTCGACCACGTCGGGCGAAGCGCCCTGGTAGGGGGCGAGAACCGAGACCATCGGAAGCTCGATGGAGGGCAGCAGCTGCTGCTTCAGCTGGGGGATGGCGATCGCCCCGAAGACGAGCGCGATGATCGATATCAGCCCTATGAGGGCCCGTTGCGCGAGGCTGAATCTCGACAGCCAGGACATTGGGGTCTCTCTTCCGTGGTGTACGCGTGCAGAAGGGCGCAGGGGCCCGTCTATACGATCTGCCATCCGGCAGGGCCGTTCCGTCGAACCCCAGGTCCATTTCCTTACGCGCCGCATACCGCGCCTGGAGTAGTGACCCCCGGGACCTACTCCACCCTTGGACGTACCAGGCCCGATTCGTAAGCGATTACCACCAATTGGGCACGGTCACGTGCCCCCAGTTTCGCCATGGCCCTGTTGACATGGGTCTTGACGGTGAGCGGACTGACGACCAGACGCTCCGCGATCTCGTCGTTCGAGTGGCCGCCCGCGACAAGGACGAGCACTTCACGCTCGCGCACCGTCAGGGCCGCGAGCCGCTTGGAGTACGCGGCGGAGTCGGGTCCCTCGCCGGCGCTGCCGCCCTGGGCCAGGAAGGTGGCGATGAGCCCCTTCGTCGCGACGGGCGACAGCAGCGCCTCACCGGCCGCCGCGACACGGATGGCGTTGAGGAGTTCCTCGGGTTCGGCGCCCTTGCCGAGGAAGCCGGCGGCACCGGCCCGCAGCGACTGCACCACGTACTCGTCGACCTCGAAGGTCGTCAGCATGACCACCCTGACCCCGTCCAGCTCAGGATCGGCGCTGATCATGCGGGTGGCCGCGAGCCCGTCCGTACCGGGCATCCGGATGTCCATCAGGACGACGTCGGCCTTCTCGGAACGGGCCAGTGCCACGGCCTCGGCCCCGTCGGCGGCCTCCCCCACGACCTTCATGTCCGCCTCCGAGTCCACCAGCACCCGGAACGCGCTGCGCAGCAGTGTCTGGTCGTCGGCGAGCAGCACCCTGATCGTCATGTGTCCTCCCCCGTGCGGGCCTTGACCGGCAGTATCGCCTGCGTACGGAAGCCGCCGCCGTGGCGGGGGGCCGCTGTGAGGGTGCCGCCCAGCGCGGTGACGCGTTCGCGCATCCCGAGGAGGCCGTGGCCGCTGCCGTCGGCGGGCTCGCCGGTGCCCGTGCCGTCGTCCAGGACGGTGACCTCGACGGTCGGGCCGACCCGTACGACGCTCACCTCGGCCCTGGCGCCCGGACCCGCGTGCTTGCGGACGTTGGTCAGCGCCTCCTGGATGATGCGGTACGCCGCGAGGTCGACGGCCGCGGGCAGACGGGCGCCCACGTCGCCGCGGGCCACCTCGACGGGCAGGCCCGCGTGCCGGAAGGTGCCGACGAGTTCGTCGAGCAGCGCGAGGCCGGGGGCCGGTTCGGTGGGGGCGGCGGGATCGCCGGACTGACGGAGCAGGCCGACGGTGGCGCGCAGTTCGTTGAGCGCGGACCGGCTGGCCTCCCGTACGTGCGCGAGCGCCTCCTTGGCCTGGTCGGGGCGCTTGTCCATGACGTGCGACGCGACGCCCGCCTGGACGTTGACCAGCGCGATGTGGTGGGCGACGACGTCGTGCAGATCGCGGGCGATGCGCAGCCGCTCCTCGGCGACGCGGCGGCGCGCCTCCTCCTCACGGGTGCGTTCCGCCCGTTCCGCGCGCTCGCGTATGGCGTGGACGAAGGCGCGACGGCTGCGTACGGCATCGCCGGCGGCACCGGCCATCCCGGTCCAGGCGAAGATGCCGAGGTTTTCCTGCGTGTACCAGGGGGTGGGTCCGGAGACCATCGCGGCGACCGTCAGTGTGGCCATGGTGGCCAGGCCGACGCGCCAGGTGGTGTGCCGGTCGGTGCGCGAGGCGACGGTGTAGAGGGCGACGACGGCGCTCATCGCGGCCGGCGACACCGCGTCGTTGGCCAGCAGCTCGGCGACGCTCACCGCTCCCGTGAAGACCAGCACGGGCAGGGGGTTACGGCGCCGGAAGACGAGTGCGCCGGCCCCGAGGGCCATCAGGACCACACTGCGGAGCCCGGGGGCCTCCTGGCCGAACGAGGGGAGCGCGTCGTGCCGGGGGCGCGGGTCGGCGAACGCGCCCGCCATCATGCACACCAGCACGGCCGCGGCCAGCGCGGCGTCGAACGCGAGCGGGTGGGCGCGCAGCCAGCTCCTTACGCGGTCGAATCCGGTTCCGAGTGAGGTCACAACCGGAACGGTACGGCGTGCAGGGCCGAACGGGTGATATCCGTTCACCGGCGGCCCCGGCCCGGCGCCCGTTCCCGGGGCGAACCGCCGTCCCACAGCACGATGCCCCGTGCCGTGGGGCACGGGGCATCGGGAGTGCTGGAGCGTGGGGTGCGGGGCGGCCGGAAGGGTCAGGGAGAGGGGATCAGACCGTCGTCGCTGAGAAGCGCGCGTACTTCTTCGATCGTGGCGCCCGGGGCGGGCAGAATCAGCCCCGACGGCTCCAGGGAGTCGTCGGGAACCGGCTCGCCCAGCTCACGCACCTTGTCGAGAAGCGCGTGGAAGGTGCGGCGGAAACCGTCACCGTCGTCCGCGTCGATCTCCGCGAGAAGGTCGTCGTCGAGCTTGTCCAGTTCGGCCAGGTGGCTGTCCGCGAGCTCCACCTGGCCCTCTCCCATGATCCGTACGATCATGACGCGCCCTTAGCTCTTGTCGAATTTGTTCGGACTCTGCGAGGGCTGGGAGCTGTCCTGCTGGTCGCCCTTGCCGCCCTCGATGGCCTGCTGCTGCGACGACGGACCGCCCGCCAGCTCGGCCTTCATCCGCTGGAGCTCCAGCTCTACATCCGTACCACCGGAGATCCGGTCCAGCTCGGCGGCGATGTCGTCCTTCGCCAGCCCCGAGTGGTCGTCCAGGGCGCCCGACGCCAGCAGCTCGTCGATGGCCCCGGCCCGCGCCTGGAGCTGCGCGGTCTTGTCCTCGGCACGCTGGATGGCCATGCCGACGTCGCCCATCTCCTCGGAGATGCCCGAGAAGGCCTCCCCGATGCGGGTCTGCGCCTGCGCGGCCGTGTACGTGGCCTTGATGGTCTCCTTCTTCGTACGGAAGGCGTCGACCTTGGCCTGGAGACGCTGGGCCGCGAGAGTGAGCTTCTCCTCCTCGCCCTGCAGCGTGGTGTGCTGCGTCTCCAGATCGCTTACCTGCTGCTGGAGGGCGGCACGACGGGACAGCGCCTCCCGCGCCAGGTCCTCACGGCCGAGCGCCAGCGCCTTGCGGCCCTGGTCCTCCAGCTTGGTGGACTGGCCCTGGAGCTGGTTCAGCTGCAGTTCCAGCCGCTTGCGCGACGTGGCCACATCGGCGACACCGCGCCGTACCTTCTGAAGCAGTTCGAGCTGCTTCTGGTACGAGTAGTCAAGGGTCTCGCGCGGATCCTCAGCCCTGTCCAGGGCCTTGTTGGCCTTCGCGCGGAAGATCATCCCCATACGTTTCATCACACCGCTCATGGGCTTCGCGCGCCCCCTTCTGACGGACTCCGGATCCAGCACTCCAACAGAACCCACAGTACGGGCCCTGCCTCTATTACCGCACTGTTCGGGCACGGATGGGCTCATCCCCAAGGACGACTGGCCCCCATATCGCTCCGGCGCAGGGAGTAGGTGACCTTCGGGGGCAGTGGGCGCTAAGTCCCCTCTGCACCAGTACAGACGTCCGCCGTTGCCGGATCGTTCCCCTCGGGGGTGGGTCGCCCGCGCAACACCCCGTACCCTTGGGCTTTGTGTTCCGTAGCCGCTCCAAGGACGAGAAGGCGCCCACCGGCAAGGTGACGGCGGACCTCTCCACGCAGACCAGAGACCCGCAGGCCCCGAAGGGCCGACCGACGCCGAAGCGCAGTGAGGCCCAGACGCAGCGCCGCCGTGCCTCGACGACGCCGACCGACCGCAAGTCGGCGATGAAGAGACAGCGCGAGGCCCGCCGGATCGATCTGGCGAAGCAGCGCGAGGCGCTGGCCAGCGGTGACGAGCGTTATCTGCCGGCCCGTGACAAGGGCCCGGTGCGCCGCTTCGTCCGCGACTACGTGGACGCGCGCTTCTGTATGGCGGAGTTCTTCCTGCCGCTCGCGGTGATCATCCTCGTACTGAGCATGGTCCGCGTCGGTCAGCTTCAGAACATCGCGCTGCTGCTCTGGCTGGGCATCATCGTGCTGATCATCGTCGACTCCATCGGCATCTGGATCCGGCTGAAGAAGCAGCTCGCGGAGCGCTTCCCGAACGAGCCCAGGCGCGGCGCCATCGCCTACGCCCTGATGCGCACGCTCCAGATGCGCCGGCTGCGTCTGCCCAAGCCGCAGGTCAAGCGCGGGGACCGGCCCTGAGCACTGGGGCATCCGGCTGCACGGGGGGCTCGGCCGGCGGGCCGGCGGGCCTCGGCGGGCTGCGGGACATCGTCCGCCAGGAGCTGGTCTCCCGGCAGCTCGACGAACAGCTGGCCTCCCGCTACCCGGTCGGGCAGCGGCTGCGGGTCCTGGACGTCGGTATGGGCCGGGGCACGCAGGCGCTCCGGCTGGCGCGTGCCGGGCACACCGTGACCGGGCTGGAGTCCGATCCCGGCATGATGGCATCGGCGCGCGATTCGCTCGAAGCCGAACCCGCCGGGATCCGTGAGCGGGTCACGCTGGTCGAGGGCGACGGGCTCCAGACCGGGGTGCACTTCCTGCCGGGCGGTTTCGACGTGGTGCTCTGTCACGGCGTGCTGATGTACGTCGAGGAGCCCGACGCCATGCTCGCGGGGCTGGCCAGGATGCTGGCGCCCGGAGGGCTGCTCTCTCTCCTCGTACGGAACGCGGACGCGCTCGCCCTGCGGCCGGGCGTCGCCGGGGACTGGGCGGGGGCGCTGGACGCCTTCGACTCCCCCACGTACACGAACAGGCTGGGCGTGCGGGTCCGCGCGGACCGGCTGTCGGCGCTGACGGCGACGCTCGCCGGGATCGCGGCGCCGCTGCACACCTGGTACGGAGTGCTCGTCTTCTCCGACAACATATCCAGCGAGGCGGAGCTCCCCGCGGCGGCGGAACTGGAGCTGCTGCTGGCCGCGGAGGACCGGGCGGGGCGTACGGAGCCGTACCGAGGGGTCGCGGCGCTGCTGCATCTGTGCGGCGTACGCGGATGACGGGGCGGGGACGACTCGGATGACGGCTCCGGTGACGGGGGCAGCGCGGAGGGCCGCGAGCGGGAGCCTGTCAGGCGCACGGGGCCTGTCTGCGTCCGTACGAATGTGAGCATCACGGGGACGACCGAGACGGTCCGGACGCCGGACGACGGCGACGGCGACGGCGACGGGCGCGACAGAAGCGCCGGAAGCGACACGAAATCCGGGCCCAACGGCGCGACGGGGGCCGACGGGGCGGAGAAGACGCCGAAGCTGTCCGCCGGGGAGACCTGGCGCGCGCTGTACGGGCACTTCCGGCCGCACCGGTGGATGGTCGCGCTCGGCGCGCTGTTCGCCCTCGTCGGGGCCGCCACGGGGCTGGCGCAGCCGCTCGCGGCCAAGGCGCTGGTGGACCGGCTGGGTGAGGACGGTTCGATCACCGGGGTCCTGCTGCTGCTCACCGGTCTGGTGGTGCTCGGCACGGCCATCGAGTCGGTCGGCGCCTACATCCTGGAGCGGACCGCCGAGTCCGTCGTCCTCTCGGCGCGACGCGACCTCATAGGGAGGCTGCTGCGGCTGCGGCTGCCGGAGGTCGAGCGGACCCAGCCGGGCGATCTGATGTCCCGCGTCACCTCGGACACCACGCTGCTGCGCGCCGTGACCACGCAGTCGATCGTGTCGGCCGCGACCGGCGGGCTCACGTTCGTCGCGACGATCGTGCTGATGGGGTTCATGGACCCGGTGCTGCTCGGGGTCACGCTCGGGGTGATCGTGCTGATCGGCGGCGCCTTCGCGCTCGTCCTGCCGAAGATCGCCGAGGCCACCCGGCGTTCGCAGGAGGCGGTCGGCCAGATCTCCACCGTCCTGGAGCGCGCCTTCGGCGCCTTCCGCACCCTGAAGGCGTCGGGCGCCGAGGAGCGGGAGGCCGCGGTCGTGGAGAGCGCCGCACGGGACGCCTGGCGGCACGGCCTCAGATCCGCGAAGTGGCAGTCGCTCGCCTCGTCGTCGATCGGTCTCGCCATCCAGGTGTCGTTCCTGGCCGTGCTCGGCATCGGCGGGGCGCGGGTCGCGTCGGGCGCCATCTCGATCTCGACGCTGATCGCGTTCCTGCTCTTCCTCTTCTATCTGATCGACCCGGTGTCGCGACTGGTCGAGGCCGCGTCGCAGTACCAGGTCGGCACGGCGGCCGTCGCGCGGCTCATCGAGGCGGAGCGGCTGGAGACGGAGCAGATCGAACCTCCCAAGGAGGCGGCGGCGGACGGTCGTTCACCCGCGGCCTCCGTGGTCTTCGACGATGTCACCTTCCGCTACCGCGACGGGCTGCCGCTCGTCCATCACGGCGTCTCCTTCGAGGTGCCGGGCGCCGGGATGACGGCCTTCGTCGGCCCCTCGGGCGCGGGCAAGACGACCGTGTTCGGTCTGATCGAGCGGTTCTACGACGCGACGGGCGGCCGGGTCCTGATCGACGGCAGGGACGTACGGGACTGGCCGCTGGGCGAGTTGCGGGCGGCCATCGGTTACGTCGAGCAGGACGCGCCCGTGCTCGCGGGCACGCTCCGGGAGAATCTGGTCTTCGCCGCGCCCGCCGCCACCGACGAGCGGATCAGGGACGTCCTCGTACGGACCAAACTGGAGAAGCTGGTTGAGCAGTTGCCCGACGGTCTTGAGACGCTCGTCGGCCACCGCGGGTCCAAGCTGTCCGGCGGTGAGCGGCAGCGGGTGGCGATCGCCCGCGCGCTGCTGCGCGGGCCCCGGCTGCTGCTGCTCGACGAGGCGACGTCGCAGTTGGACGCGGTCAACGAGATGGCGCTGCGGGACGTGGTCGCCGAGGTCGCCAGGGACGTGACGGTACTGGTGGTGGCGCACCGGCTGTCGACGGTCACGCTGGCGGACCGGATCGTGGTGATGGACGCGGGGAAGGTGCGGGCGGTGGGTACGCACGAGGAGCTGGTCCGGGAGGATCCTCTGTACGGAGAGCTGGCCGCGACGCAGTTCCTGGCGTCGGCCCGCTGAACGCGCCTCCTCTTAGGGAGACTTGCTCCGGTCTTGAAGCTCCGGTCAGGAGAGAGGTACGTCCCCGGGCGCCGGGCGGGTGGCCGGGCGCGCGAGGACGTGCCCGCCGTCAGCTCTCGTCGGGCGCGCTCTCCGGATCGGCCTGAAGGCTCATCGGCCCGTAGATCTTGGTGCCGTCCTCGAAGAGCGTCACCTGGTCGGCGCCGCCCTCCAGCAGCTCCTTCCAGGCCTCACCGACCCAGGACTCGGCGTCGCCCTGCGTGGTGAACTCCTCCGGCTCCACGGCCGGCGGGACCTCCGTCCCGTCGGTCTTCTCGAACCGCCACGTCCACGCCATGTCCGCCTCCCGGGGCCCGCGAAAATGATCTGCTTGCTGCCCGCAGCGTAGCCGGGCGCGCACCCAGCGCGGTGACACGGGAGGATCATCCGCGTGGAACTGACTCTGCTCGGCACCGGAGCACCCGACGGCCTCCCCCGCGCCCGCTGCTCCTGCGCGTCCTGCGCGACCGCCCGCGGCCCCCTCGCGCGGGCGGCGACCGCGCTGCTCGTGGACGGGGCGGTGCTGCTCGACCTCACCCCGGGTGCGGCGCTGGCCGCCGCGCGGGCGGGGCACTCGCTGGCCGGCGTACGGCAGGTGCTGCTCACGCACCCGCACGAGGGACCGGCCGTCGAACTGCCCGCCGGGCTGCCGACGGCCGGACGGGTCGCCGACGGACGGGTGCTGACGCTGATCAGCGGGCACCGGGTGCGGGCCGTGCCGATGGACTCCCCCGGTACGGGGTACGAGGTGACGGCCCCCGGCGGCGAGCGGCTGCTGTATCTGCCGCCGGGCGGCGCACCGGCGGGGCTCCCGGCCTCCGGCGACGGCGACGGGGATGCCGGCGGGCCCGCCCCGTACGACATGCTCCTCGCCGATGTGACCGGCCGCCCCGACGCCCTGGCCCGGCTGCGCGCCGCCGGGGCGGTGGGGCCTGGCACCGACGTCATCGCCGTCCACATCGGCCACGAGGTGCCGCCCGGCGCCGAGTTGGAGCGGAGGCTCGCGGCGGTGGGCGCGCGGGCGGTGCCGGACGGGACGACACTGACGGTCGGCGAGTACCACGACGTACCCGAACTGCCGCGCCGCACCCTCGTGACGGGCGGTGCGCGCTCCGGCAAGTCCTTCGAGGCCGAGCGGCGGCTGGCCGCCTTCCCCGGCGTGCTGTACGTCGCGACGGGCGGGGCCCGTGAGGGCGACCCCGAGTGGCGGGCCAGGGTCACAGCGCACCGCGACCGCCGGCCGGGGTCCTGGCGCACCGCCGAGACGTGCGACCTCGTACCGCTGCTCACGGGCGATGGCCCGCCGATGCTGATCGACTGTCTGTCGCTGTGGCTGACGGACGCGATGGACCGGGTGGGCGCCTGGGACGACGCGGCGTGGACGGGGGGCGGCGAGGAGGCGCTGCGCGGGCGGACGGACGAACTGGTCGGCGCGGTGCGCGCGACGCGGCGCACGGTGGTCCTGGTGACCAACGAGGTCGGCTCCGGCGTCGTACCGGCGACGGCGTCGGGCAGGCGCTTCAGGGACGAACTGGGGCGGCTGAACGCGGCCGTGGGGGCGGAGTGCGAGCACCTCCTGCTGGTCGTGGCGGGGCAGGCGCTGATCCTGCGC
Source organism: Streptomyces sp. NPDC058665 (assembly GCF_042714995.1). Classification (NCBI taxonomy): domain Bacteria; kingdom Bacillati; phylum Actinomycetota; class Actinomycetes; order Kitasatosporales; family Streptomycetaceae; genus Streptomyces; species Streptomyces sp. NPDC058665. The sequence goes on along the minus strand of NZ_JBHXRX010000076.1, from coordinate 24,209 downwards.
GGGTGAGGGCGGGCGGGCCTGTACGGGGGCGTCGTGAGGGAGACGGGGCTTTGCCGGGGCGCCTTGTGCTGCCGGTACTGTTCGGCGAATGAGCTCGCTGAATCTCGACGACTTCTCCGATCTGATCGAGCGCCCCGACGGCGGTCTGCGGCGTGACGCCGAGGAACGCCGCGAGCGGCTGTCCGTCCCGCCCGGTGCGCTGGGCCGGCTCGACGAACTGGCCGAGTGGCTGTCGGCCGCCCAGGCCGCCGTACCCGTCACCGCCATCCGGCAGCCGCGTGTGGTGCTCTTCGCCGGTGACCACGGGGTCGCCGCGCTCAATGTCTCGGCGCGCCCCGCGGGCAGCGCGCATCTGCTGGTCCGCGCGGTGCTGGAGGGCGAGAGCCCCGTGGCCGTGCTCGCGCGCCGCGCGGGGGTGCCGGTACGGATCGTGGACGCCGGTCTCGACTGCGATCCGGAGCTGCTTCCTACAGAGGTTGTACGCCACCGGGTACGGCGCGGCAGCGGGCGTATCGACGTCGAGGACGCGCTGACGATCGAGGAGGCCGAGCAGGCCGTACGGCTCGGCATGGCGATCGCCGACGAGGAGGCCGACTCCGGCACGGACCTGGTCGTACTCGGCGATCTGAGCGTCGGCGGTACGACTCCGGCCGCCGCCCTGATCGCGGCGCTGTGCGGCACGGACGCGTCCGTGGTGACGGGGCGCGGCGGCGCGGGGATCGACGACCTGGCGTGGATGCGCAAGTGCGCGGCGATCAGGGACTCCCTGCGCAGGGCACGGCCGGTGCTCGGGGACCAGCTTGAGCTGCTGGCGACGGTGGGCGGCGCGGATCTGGCGGCGACGACCGGGTTCCTGCTGCAGAGCGCGGTGCGGCGGATGCCTGTGATTCTGGACGGCGTCGTCTCGGCTGCGTGCGCGCTGGTCGGCCAGCGGGCGGCGTTCCGGGCGCCGGACTGGTGGCTGGCGGGCCAGGTGAGCGGGGAGCCGGCGCAGGCGAAGGCGCTGGACCGGATGGCGATCGATCCGCTGCTCGACCACGGGGTGGTCGTGGGCGAGGGGACGGGCGCGCTGCTGGCGCTCCCGCTGGTGCAGGCGGCGGCGGCACTGGGGGCGGAACTCCCGGAACGGCGGGAGCCTGAACCGGAGTCGGAGTCAGAGGCGGCGGCGGAGAACGCGGGCATCGAGGACGTGACGTAACGGGACCGGTTGGTCAGGCACTGGCGAGCACAGCCGGAGCCGCTCGCCGCGGGCACCTCAGCGCGGCGGGTCCGCCGCCTCGGCCCGGCGCTCCAGTTCGTCGTCCGGCGCGCCGCCGATCCAGTCCTGGACGCGGCGGCGCGGCGCCGACCAGCGGCGGACGCGGCGGTACTCGCGCAGTGTCATCCGGGCGCGCGCCCGGTGGCGGCGCCGGTAGAAGCGGCGGGCCCAGACCGAGCACGGCCGGGCCAGTCTCAGCGCGCCGACGATCGCCACCGGGGGCACCAGCGTGCCCACGAGCGCCATCCACAGCTTCCCCTTGGACAGCGTGATCAGTACGAAGACGAAGCTGGAACCGAGAGTCAGCGCCAGCGTCGTCCGGTCCTGGCGTTCCTCCGCCGACAGCGAGTCGACGCCGAGGGGCGAGAAGCCGCTCAGGACGAGCAGGGCCAGCGCCGCGGCGAGGACCACGACCTCCACGCTCTGCCGGCCCTGCTCGGTCCAGTACACGTCGTCCAGATGCAGGATCAGCGCGAACTCGTCGAGGACCAGACCGGCGCCGATGCCGAAGATCACGGCGCACACCGCCGCCCCGACTCCGGATCTCGCGCTGCCGACCGCGCCGAAGCCGCCGATCACCATGAACACCACACCGGGCACCACATGGTGAATGTGCGTCCCGCCCGACCCGAGGTTGCGGAACGGCCCCTTCCCCGCCCGGATCAGACGGGTGATCATCCGCGTGATCAGAAAGGTCAGTACGAAGGAGGCCAGCACGAGCAGCATCGGGATCTTGCCCGGCTCGACGAAGTTCTGGTGGAACCAGGAACCCATGCCATCCGCCTCCACTCCGACCCTTTTGCTCGCCTATGGGCAACTTATCCTCTACGCGCCCGCCGGACCGCCCGCCCGCCCCGGCTACCCTTCGCGCGATGAGCGCCCCACGTTCGACGCACACGCCCGCCGACGGCATACGGTTCGCCTTCGGCACGCTCACCGCGCTCCCGGTCCAGGTCACCCGCTGGGACCGCGACGCCGCCCGTGCCGGGATGCTCGCGGCGCCGCTGGCCGGTCTTGCCGTGGGCCTGTGCGCCGCCGCCGTGGGCGGCGTACTGCTCCTGGCGGGCTCCGGGCCGCTGCTCGCCGCCGTGGCCACCACCGCCGTCCCCGCCGCGCTCACGCGGGGCCTGCATCTCGACGGTCTCGCCGACACCGCCGACGGACTCGGCAGCGCGAAACCGGCCGAGGACGCGCTGCGGATCATGAAGCAGTCGGACATCGGCCCATTCGGCGTGATCACCCTGCTGCTCGTCCTGCTGGCGCAGGTGGCCGCGCTGACGGAGCTGTACGACGAGGGCTGGGCGTACGGCGCCGTCGCCGCCGCCCTCGCGGCCGTCACCGCGCGGCTCGCGCTCACCCTGGCCGCGCGTACGGGCGTACCGGCCGCGCGACCCGACGGACTGGGCGCCGCCGTCGCCGGCTGTGTGCCCGCGCGGGCCGCGGCACTGGCGTCGCTGATCGTGACGGCGCTCGCCGCTGGGGCCTGCGGCGGCCTGTTCGGGGCGTACGGCGCCCTGCACCACGCCCTGGCCCTCGCGGCCGGTCTCGGCGCCGCCCAGGCGCTGCTCGCCCACTGTGTGCGCCGCTTCGGCGGTGTCACCGGGGATGTCTTCGGCGGCCTCGCCGAGACGGCGGCCACCGCGACTTTGATCGTCCTGACCTTGGGGTGACGAACCGTCGACCGGGGCCCGCGCCAAGGTTCCTGACGGTGCGTCAGCAACCGCACGCGGCGGCCGGTCCCGGCCGCCGCCGCGACTCGGCGTGAACACCGCGCGTAGGCTCGTCCGATGTGCTCCGCGGGCCGAATTACGATGCGGTGGGCACGGCCGGCCCCACGAACGACCGGCTTCCGCCGAATGAACTTCTATGGAAGCGAGATTTCACCACCGTGACTGCTCTCACTCTCAGCACAGCCGGCGCGGCGACATTGCGCGCCGACGCGATCGTCGTCGGCGTCGCCAAGGGAGCCAAGGGCCCGGCCGTCGCGCCTGGCGCCGAGGCCGTGGACAAGGCGTACGACGGCAAGCTCGCCTCCGTCCTGGAGTCCCTCGGCGCCACCGGTGCCGAGGGCGAGGCGACCAAGCTCCCGGCACCGTCCGGCTTCAAGGTCCCGATCGTCATCGCGGTCGGCCTCGGCACGGCCCCGAAGAAGGACGAGGCGTACGGCGCCGAGACCCTCCGCCGGGCCGCCGGTGTCGCCGCCCGTACGCTCTCCGGCGCCAAGAAGGCCGCGTTCGCGCTGCCCGTCGAGGCCGCCGATGACCTCGCGGCCGTCGCGGAGGGCGCGCTGCTCGGCGCGTACGCCTTCACCGCGTACCGCGGCGCCGAGAAGACCGCCAAGTCCGCCGGCGACAAGGGCGACGGCGGTGTGAAGCAGCCGCTCGGCGAGGTCGCGCTGCTCGGCGGCAAGCCCCGCGACAAGGCGCACAAGGCGGCCGTCGAGCGCGCGATCTCCCTGACCGAGGAGATCAACCGTGCCCGCGACCTGATCAACACCCCGCCGAACGACCTGTATCCGGAGACCTTCGCCGCCATCGCCACCGCGGCCGGCAAGGAGCACGGCGTCAAGGTCCAGGTCACCGACGAGAAGGCGCTCGTCAAGGGCGGCTACGGCGGCCTCCTCGGCGTCGGCCAGGGCTCGGAGCACGGCCCGCGCCTCGTACGCCTGGAGTACACGCACGCCAAGGCGAAGAAGACGATCGCCCTGGTCGGCAAGGGCATCACCTACGACTCGGGCGGCATCTCGCTCAAGCCGCCGGGCCACAACGAGACGATGAAGTGCGACATGAGCGGCGCCGCGGCCGTCCTCGCCGCCATCGTCTCGGCCGCCCGCCTCGGCCTCCAGGTCAACGTGACCGGCTGGCTGGCGCTGGCCGAGAACATGCCGTCGGGCACCGCGACGCGCCCCGGCGACGTCCTGCGTATGTACAGCGGCAAGACCGTCGAGGTCCTGAACACCGACGCCGAGGGCCGGCTCGTCCTCGCGGACGCGATCACCCGCGCCTCCGAGGAGAAGCCCGACGCGATCGTCGACGTGGCGACGCTGACCGGCGCCATGGTCGTGGCGCTGGGCAGCCGGACGTTCGGCATCATGTCGAACGACGAGGCGTTCCGTACCTCCGTGCACGAGATCGCCGAGGAGGTCGGCGAGGCGTCCTGGCCGATGCCGCTGCCGACCGAACTGCGCAAGGGCATGGACTCCCCCACCGCCGACATCGCGAACATGGGCGAGCGCATGGGCGGCGGCCTGGTCGCCGGACTGTTCCTCAAGGAGTTCGTGGGCGAGGGCATCACCTGGGCGCACCTGGACATCGCAGGCCCGGCCTTCCACGAAGGCGCCCCGTACGGCTACACGCCCAAGGGCGGCACGGGCTCGTCGATCCGCACGCTCGTGAAGCTCGCCGAGCGCACCGCCGCGGGCGACCTGGGCTGATCGAGGACCGCCGCCGACCCGCGGCCGGCCCCGGCCGCCCAAGGGAATGCGTGATCCGCCCCGCTGGTTCCAGTTGAGTGCTGGGGCAGCGGGGCGGGCCCGTTTCGATCGCGGCATCCGTACTGAGGACGCGTCGGTATGTGTGCGACACACGTACGGCGTGTGTACGGGCATCCGCAAGAGCACCCGTACGAGTCAGTAACCCCTGTTGACGGCCGGCCGGCCGTCTCAGACCCCGGCCCCGCGTCCCGCCGCCCTCCGACAAGTGCGAAGATGGGTTCTCGGCAGGACAGGGCCCCGACCACAGGGCCGACGAAACAGCGGCCGAACACCAGCCGCCGCCCGGTCATCGACCGCGCCCGGCGCACATGCATGGAGGACGTGACGTGGCGAACGACGCCAGCACCGTTTTCGACCTAGTGATCCTCGGCGGCGGTAGCGGCGGTTACGCCGCGGCGCTGCGCGGAGCGCAGCTGGGCCTGGACGTCGCCCTGATCGAGAAGAACAAGCTCGGCGGCACCTGCCTGCACAACGGCTGCATCCCTACGAAGGCCCTGCTGCACGCCGGCGAGATCGCCGACCAGGCGCGCGAGGCCGACCAGTTCGGTGTCAAGGCCACCTTCGACGGCATCGACATCGCGGGGGTCCACAAGTACAAGGACGAGGTCGTCTCCGGCCTCTACAAGGGCCTTCAGGGCCTGATCGCCTCCCGCAAGGTGACCTACATCGAGGGCGAGGGCCGGCTCTCGTCGCCGACCTCCGTCGACGTCGACGGGCGCCGGGTCCAGGGCCGTCATGTCCTGCTCGCCACCGGCTCCGTACCGAGGTCGCTGCCCGGCCTGGAGATCGACGGGCAGCGGATCATCTCCTCCGACCACGCGCTGAAGCTGGACCGCGTCCCGCAGTCCGCGATCGTCCTGGGCGGCGGCGTCATCGGCGTCGAGTTCGCCTCGGCGTGGAAGTCCTTCGGTACGGACGTCACCGTCATCGAGGGCCTCAAGCACCTCGTGCCGGTCGAGGACGAGAACAGCTCCAAGCTCCTGGAGCGCGCCTTCCGCAAGCGCGGCATCAAGTTCAACCTCGGCACCTTCTTCGACAAGGCCGAGTACACGCAGGACGGTGTGCGCGTCACGCTGGCCGACGGCAAGACCTTCGAGGCGGAGGTGCTGCTGGTCGCGATCGGCCGCGGCCCGGTCTCGCAGGGCCTCGGCTACGAGGAGCAGGGTGTCGCGATGGACCGCGGCTTCGTGCTCGTGGACGAGTACATGCGGACGAACGTGGAGACGATCTCGGCCGTCGGTGACCTCGCCCCGACGCTCCAGCTCGCGCACGTCGGCTTCGCCGAGGGCATCCTCGTCGCGGAGCGGCTGGCGGGCCTGCAGACCGTCCCCGTCGACTACGACGGCGTGCCCCGGGTGACGTACTGCCACCCCGAGGTCGCCTCCGTCGGTATCACCGAGGCCAAGGCCAAGGAGATCTACGGTGCGGACAAGGTCGTCGCTCTGAAGTACAACCTGGCGGGCAACGGCAGGAGCAAGATCCTGAAGACCGCGGGCGAGATCAAGCTCGTCCAGGTCAAGGACGGTGCCGTCGTCGGCGTCCACATGGTCGGTGACCGGATGGGCGAGCAGGTCGGCGAAGCACAGCTGATCTACAACTGGGAGGCTCTGCCGGCCGAGGTCGCGCAGCTCATCCACGCGCACCCGACGCAGAACGAAGCCCTCGGCGAGGCCCACCTGGCCCTGGCCGGCAAGCCGCTCCACTCCCACGACTGATGCGTCAGTCCGGGCGCGACGACCTTTACCGCACTTCCCCTCGCGCGGCGCTCGGCGCCGGCTGGGGAGATCCCACCGTTAGGAGCAAGTGAGACCATGGCGGTTTCCGTAACCCTGCCGGCGCTCGGCGAGAGCGTCACCGAGGGCACTGTCACCCGCTGGCTGAAGGCCGAGGGCGAACGCGTGGAGGCCGACGAGCCGTTGCTCGAGGTCTCCACGGACAAGGTCGACACCGAGATCCCGGCGCCCGCCGCCGGGGTCCTCGCGTCGATCAAGGTCGCCGAGGACGAGACGGTCGAGGTCGGCGCCGAGCTGGCCGTCATCGACGACGGTTCGGACGGCGGTGCCGCCCCGGCGGCGCCGCAGCAGGCCGCGGCTCCGGCCGAGCCGGCTCCCGCGCCGGCTCCCGCCCCCGTCCAGCAGGCCCCTGCGGCGCCCGAGGCTCCGGCGCCCGCGCCGGCTCCCGCCGCGCCGGCCGGTGCCGCCGCGGGCACCGACGTCACGCTCCCTGCGCTCGGCGAGAGCGTCACCGAGGGCACCGTCACCCGCTGGCTCAAGGAGGTCGGCGAGGCGGTCGAGGCCGACGAGCCCCTGCTTGAGGTCTCCACGGACAAGGTCGACACCGAGATTCCCGCCCCGGTCTCCGGTGTGCTGCTGGAGATCACGGTCGGCGAGGACGAGACCGCCGAGGTCGGCGCGAAGCTGGCCGTGATCGGCGCCGAGGGTGCCGCTCCGGCGGCTGCCCCCGCACCGGCTCCGGCGGCTCCTGCCGCGGCTCCGGCTCCCGCGCCGGCTGCTCCCGCACCCGCACCGAAGCAGGAGGCCCCGGCGCCCGCGCCCGCCCCCGCGGCTCCGGTCGCGGCGCCCGCACCGGCCGCCGCTCCCGCCCCGCCGGCACCCGCGGCGCCCGCCGCCACGGCCGCTCCTTCCGTCCCCGCCGCGGCTCCCGTCGACGACGGCGCGTATGTGACGCCGCTGGTTCGCAAGCTCGCCGCCGAGAACGGGGTCGACCTGGCCTCGGTCAAGGGCACCGGCGTCGGTGGCCGTATCCGTAAGCAGGACGTCGTCGCCGCCGCGGAGGCCGCCAAGGCCGCCGCCCGCGCCGCGGCTCCCGTGGCCGCCCCTGCCCCCGCCGCGTCGAAGGCCCCCAAGCTGGAGGTCTCCCCGCTGCGTGGCCAGACGGTCAAGATGCCGCGCATGCGCAAGGTCATCGGCGAGAACATGATGAAGGCGCTGCACGGCCAGGCTCAGTTGACGTCGGTCGTCGAGGTCGACATCACGAAGCTGATGAGGCTGCGCGCGCAGGCCAAGGACTCCTTCGCCGCCCGCGAGGGCGTCAAGCTGTCCCCGATGCCGTTCTTCGTCAAGGCCGCGGCCCAGGCGCTGAAGGCGTACCCGGTGGTCAACGCCCGTATCAACGAGGACGAGGGCACCATCACGTACTTCGACTCGGAGAACATCGGCATCGCCGTGGACTCCGAGAAGGGTCTGATGACGCCGGTCATCAAGGGCGCGGGCGATCTGAACCTCGCCGGCATCGCCAAGAAGACCGCCGAGCTGGCGGGCAAGGTCCGCGGTAGCAAGATCACGCCGGACGAGCTGTCCGGCGCGACCTTCACCATCAGCAACACCGGTTCGCGCGGGGCACTGTTCGACACGATCATCGTGCCCCCGAACCAGGTCGCCATCCTGGGAATCGGCGCGACGGTCCGCCGTCCGGTGGTCATCAACCACCCGGATCTCGGCGAGACGATCGCGGTGCGCGACATGGTCCACGTCGTGCTCTCCTACGACCACCGGCTGGTGGACGGCGCGGACGCCGCCCGTTACCTGGTCGCGGTCAAGGCGATCCTGGAGGCGGGCGAGTTCGAGGTCGAGCTCGGCCTGTAGTCCCCGCCCGGCAGACGTACACGACGGCGCCCCCGCCCGGAGAGATCCGGTCGGGGGCGCCGTCGTGCGTCGAACGCACCGCCCCATGACCGATCGGGGAGCGCCCCGGGAGGGGTAATCTCGGCGTCGGTCACCCGAAGGAGCACCGACATGATCCCGCCCGTCGTCCAGTCGCTGCGCGAGCAGATCCGCGAGCACATCGTGGAGGGCATCGTCAGCGGACGCTGGAAGCCGGGTGAACGGATCGTCGAGCGGCGGATCGCGACCGAGCTGGCGGTCAGCCAGACGCCCGTACGTGAGGCGCTGCGCGAGCTGGAGTCGCTGCGGCTGATCGAGTCGGCGCCGAACAAGGGCGTGCGGGTACGGAATCTGACCGCCGCCGATCTTGAGGAGAGCTACCCCGTGCGGGCCGGCCTGGAGCAGATCGCGGCCGAACTGGCCGCCGAGCGGCTCGCGGAGGACACCACCGCCCTGGAGCCGCATGTGACGGCGCTGTACGAGGCCGACCGGCGGGCCGACGGGACGGCGCAGGTGCGGCACACCGTCGACTTCCACCGGGAGCTCGTGCGTGCCGCGGGGAACAGCGTGCTGCTGCACACCTGGGAGGGGCTCGGCATCGAGGTCTTCACGGCGCTGTCGATCCGGTGGCTGGGTACCGTCCAGCAGTCGTACGCCGAGGAGCACCAGGAACTGGTCGAAGCCTTCCGCCGCCGCGATCCCCACATCGGCGCGCTGGTGAAGGACCATGTGCTCGGATGCGCGCCGCGCGCCTGACCGGGCGCCCGGTTCGCCCCGCTTCGCTACGTCACCGGGTGCCCCATCTTGGGACACTGGATGCCAATTTCTTCAGATCCTGAAGTTTTCCTGCCAAAGCTTTGATCGATCATCGATCAGCGACTTACAGTCGACATCGGGCCGCACCCGGCCCGTCGCCCTGTCCTGCCAGACAAGGCTCATCCCAACTCTTCACCACCCCCTCCAGTTGGCCGGAAGGCGGCGACCATGCCCGACCCCGTAGGCAAGCTTCCGAGCGAGCTCGACCAGCTCCCGGACCGCGACGCCGAGGAAACCGCCGAATGGGCGGCCTCTCTCGACGCCGTCACCGAGCATGCGGGCCCGCACCGTGCGGCGTACCTGATGCGGCGCACGTTCCAGCACGCCGAGAGCACCGGCGTTCCGGTGCCCGCCCTGCTGGAGACGGACTATCTCAACACCATCCCGACCGCCGCCGAGCCCGCCTTCGAAGGCGACGAGGCGATGGAGTCCCGGATCGCCGGCTGGAACCGCTGGAACGCGGCCGCCATGGTCACCCGTGGCTCACGCCTCGGCGTCGGCGGGCACATAGCGACCTTCGCCTCCGCCGCCTGGCTCTACGAGACGGGCTTCAACCACTTCTTCCACGGCAAGGAGGGGGACGGCTCCGGCGACCAGCTCTACATCCAGGGCCACGCGTCCCCCGGCATCTACGCCCGCGCGTTCCTCGACGGCCGTCTCACCGAGGAGCACCTCGACAACTTCCGCCAGGAGGCGGGCGGTAAGGGCCTCCCCTCCTACCCGCACCCCCGGCGGCTGCCCTGGCTGTGGGAGTTCCCCACGGTCTCCATGGGCCTCGGCCCGCTCTCCGCGATCTACCAGGCGCGTTTCAACCGCTACCTGACGAACCGCGGGATCAAGGACATCTCCGCCTCCCACGTATGGGCGTTCCTCGGCGACGGCGAGATGGACGAGCCCGAGTCGACGGCGGCACTCGCCCTGGCGGCCCGCGAAGGGCTCGACAACCTCACCTTCGTCATCAACTGCAACCTCCAGCGCCTCGACGGCCCCGTCCGCGCCAACTTCAAGATCGTGCAGGAGCTGGAGTCCCAGTTCCGCGGCGCGGGCTGGAACGTCATCAAGTCGCTGTGGGGCTCCGCCTGGGACGAGCTGTTCGCGCTCGACACCACGGGCGCCCTCGTACGGAGGCTGCGCGCCGTACCGGACGCGCAGTTCCAGACGTACGCGACCCGCGACGTGGCGTACATCCGTGAGCACTTCTTCGGCGCCGAGCCCGCGCTCGTCGAGCTGTCGAAGCTGCTGACCGACGCGAAGATCGACGAGTGCTTCCACTCCTCGCGCGGCGGCCACGAGGCCCGCAAGGTGTACGCGGCCTACCGCGCGGCGCTCGCCCACAAGGGCGCGCCGACCGTGGTCCTCGCGCAGACGGTGAAGGGCTACACGCTCGGCACCGGCTTCGAGTCGCGCAACGCCAACCACCAGATGAAGAAGCTCTCGGGCGAGCAGTTCCGCACCATGCGGGACCTGCTGGAACTGCCCATCCCCGACTCGAAGCTGAACGAAGAGCTGGTGCCGTACGCCCACCCCGGCGCCGACTCCCCCGAGGTCCGCTATCTGCAGGAGCGGCGTGCCGAGCTCGGCGGGCCCGCCCCGGCCCGCCGAGTGCATGCCGTCGCCCTGCCCGAGCCGTCCGAGAAGGCGTTCCAGACCGTCTACAAGGGTTCCGGCAAGCAGTCGGTCGCCACGACCATGGCGTTCGTCCGGCTGGTGAAGGACCTGATGCGGGACAAGGAGACCGGCAGGCGCTGGGTCCCGATCGTCCCGGACGAGGCGCGTACGTTCGGTATGGAGGCGCTGTTCCCGTCGGCGGGCATCTATTCGCCGCTGGGCCAGACGTACGACCCGGTCGACCGCGACCAGATCATGTACTACAAGGAGGCCAAGGACGGCCAGATCCTCAACGAGGGGATCACCGAGGCCGGTTCGATGGCCGACTTCATCGCCGCCGCCACGTCGTACGCGACGCACGGCGAGACGATGATCCCGTTCTACATCTTCTACTCGATGTTCGGCTGGCAGCGCACGGGCGACCAGCTGTGGCAGCTCGCCGACCAGCTCGGCAAGGGCTTCGTCGTCGGGGCGACCGCCGGCCGTACGACCCTGACGGGCGAGGGCCTCCAGCACGCGGACGGCCACTCGCACCTGCTCGCGGCGACGAACCCGGCATCGCTCAACTACGACCCGGCGTTCGCGTACGAGATCGCGGTCATCGTCAAGGACGGTCTGCGGCGGATGTACGGCCCCGCCCCCGAGGACGTCTTCTACTACCTGACCGTCTACAACGAGCCGATGCCGCAGCCCGCCATGCCCGAGGGCGTGGAGGAGGGCATCGTCAAGGGCCTGTACCGCTTCAAGGAGGGCGTGCCCGCCAAGGCGGACTCGCCACGACTCCAGCTCCTCGCCTCCGGTACCGCCATCCACTGGGCTCTCGACGCCCAGCGGATGCTCTCCGACGAGTGGGGTGTCACTGCCGACGTCTGGTCGGCGACGTCCTGGGGCGAGCTGCGCAGGGAGGCCCTGGAGTGCGACGAGGCGCTGCTGCGCGGCGAGCAGCGCACGCCGTACGTGACGCGGACCCTGGACGGGGCGCCTGGTCCGGTGCTGGCCGTCAGCGACTGGATGCGCCAGGTGCCCGACCAGATCAGCCAGTGGGTCGAGCAGGACTACTCCTCGCTCGGTACGGACGGCTTCGGTCTCTCCGACACCCGTGAGGCGGCCCGCCGGCACTTCGGCGTCGACGCCGGGTCGATCACGGTCGCGGCGCTGGCGCAGCTCGCGCGGCGCGGCGAGGTGCCCGCGTCGGCGGTGAAGGAGGCGCGGGAGCGCTACGGCCTCTGAGCCCGGCGACGAGGACACGTCCTCTGTAAGGAAGCTGCTTCGGCCGGCCCCGCCACGGGTCGGCCGAAGCCGCTTCCTTATGAGGTGACTTTCCGGCCATGCTTGACCCTGACACCGTGTGAAGCCGTGCAGTAGGGGACGTCATGTTCACCATCGGAGACTTCGCCAGGTACGGCCGTGTGTCGGCCCGCATGCTGCGTCATTACGACGCGATCGGGCTGCTGCGTCCGGCCAGGACCGACCCGTACAGCGGCTACCGCCACTACACGGCGGCCCAGCTCGCCCAGCTCAACCGGATCATCGCCCTGAAGGATCTCGGCTTCACGCTCCAGCAGGTGCGGGAGATCCTGGAGGACCGCGTGAACCCGGACGAACTGCGCGGGATGCTGACGCTGCGGCGGGCCGAGCTGGAGGCCGCCATGGCGGCTACCGCCGCCACGCTGGTCCAGGTCGAGGCGAGGCTCCGGTCGATCGAGAGTGAGGGGCGTATGCCCAGCGAAGACGTTGTCGTGAAGAGCGTTCCATCAGTACGGGTGGCCGAACTGACCGCCGTGGCCGCCACGTACGGACCCCAGGACATCAGCCCGGTGATCGTTCCTCTGTACGAGGAGCTGTTCCGGCGCCTGGAGGCGGCCGGCGTGGCTCCGACGGGGCCCGGCATCGCCTGCTACGAGGACGCCCCCGAGGGGAACGGCGCGGTCGTCGTCCACGCGGGAGTGGTGGTCGCCGCCGACCCGGCGCCGGGCCAGGACTTCGAGATCCGGGACCTGCCTCCCATCGAGCGGGCCGCGACGATCGTGCACCGGGGGTCGATGGACACGATCATGCCGACGGGCCAGATCCTGGCCCGCTGGATCGACACGGGCGGCCACCGCTCGGCCGGGTACGCGCGCGAGGTCAACCTCGAATGCCCTGAGGACAAGGACAAGTGGGTGACGGAGCTCCAGGAGCCGCTGGCGTAACGCCCTCGCCCGGCCACGGGCGGCGCGCGTGGACAATGGGTCCATGCGCGCTGCCCGGCTGATCAAGATGGTGCTGCTCCTCCAGGCGCGGCCCGCCATGACCGGGGCCGAGCTGGCACAGGAGCTTGAGGTGTCCGAGCGCACCGTCACGCGCGACGCGCTGGCCCTCTCGGAGGCCGGAGTGCCGGTCTACGCGGACCGGGGGCGCTCGGGTGGCTACCGGCTAGTGGGCGGCTACCGTACGCGCCTCACGGGCCTCGCACGGGGCGAGGCGGAGGCCCTGTTCCTCTCGGGGCTGCCGAACGCGCTCCGTGAGATGGGCCTGGAGGACGCGGCGTCCGCCGCCCGCCTGAAGGTGTCGGCCGCGCTGCTCCCCTCCCTGCGGGGCGCGTCGGACTCCGCGGCGCAGCGTTTCCACCTCGACGCACCGGGCTGGTACACCGAGCCGCGGACACCGCAGTGGCTGCCCGCCGTCGCCGAGGCCGTCTGGGACGACCGGACCGTCATCGCCCGCTACCGGCGCCAGGACGCCGAGGTGGAGCGGGAGTTGGCACCGTACGGACTCGTGCTCAAGGCGGGCGTCTGGTACCTCTGCGCCCGCGCCGGCGCGTCCTTCCGGGTCTACCGGATCGACCGCTTCACCGACGTCACGCTCTTGGAGGACCGCTTCGAGCGGGACGAGTCCTTCGACCTGCCCGCCTTCTGGGAAGAGCGGGCCGCGCAGTTCGCCCGGTCGATCCTCCGTACGGAGGTGGTGCTCCGGCTCTCCCCCGATGGCCTGCGCCGGCTGCCGTACGTGACCGACCGGGCCTCGGCCGAGGAGGCCGCCGCCGCGGCCGGCCCCCCGGACGACGACGGCTGGACGACGCTCACGCTGCCGGTCGAGTCGGCCGACGTGGCGTTCTCCCAGCTCTTCGGCTTCGGGCCGGAGTTGGAGGTGCTGGAGCCGGCGGAGCTGCGTGCCCGCTTCGCCGACTCCGCCGACCGCACCGCGCGTCTCTACCGGTAGCCGTCCATGGGGATCTCCGTACCGGGCGCCGCCGCCTCGGCCGCCATGTAGCCCCACATGTCCGGCCTGCTGCCGTCCACGTCCGTGACGCCGTACTCCTTCGCCAGCTGCCCGCTGGAGAGCGACTGCCCGGCCCAGCGCTCCCGCTCCGGGTCGGCGACGAGCGCCGCGACTCCCCGCCCCAGATACACCGGCGTCTCCGAGAGCGCGAAGTGCCGCTCGATCTTGATTCCGTCCCGCCAGTTCTTCTCGGTGATGCCGAAGCCGTCGAGCATCTCCTCGGACCGCAGGAAGCCGGGGGTGACGGCGACAGCCGTGCCGCCCACCTCCTTCAGCTCCTCGGCCAGCAGATAGGCCATCCGGATCGGGGCGTTCTTGGCGAGGTCGTAGTAGAAGTTCTCGCGCGGCCTCCGGTTCGACTCGGCGGTGCCGTCGGTCACCTCGATCACCAGGCCGCCCGGCCGCCGTACGAGCAGTGGGAGCGCGACGCTGCTGGTGATCAGATGGGTCTTCACCCCGAGGTCGAGCATCCGCAGCCCGCGCTCCAGGTCGATGTCCCACAGAGGGGTCTTGAAGTCGAGGAGCTGGTTCCCGCCCCACACGTCGTTGACCAGCACATCCAGCCGGCCCTGCTCCCGGTCGATCCGCTCCACCAGGGCCCGTACCCGCTCGGCCTCCAGATGGTCGGTCGGTACGGCGATGCCCTCGCCGCCCGCGCGGGTGACCAGTTCGGCGGTCTCCTCGATGGTCTCCGTCGTCCGCCCCACCTCGCTGACCCGCTCGCGCGTGGTGCGCCCCGTCACGTACACGGTCGCCCCGGCGGCACCCAGCTCCACGGCGATCGCCCGGCCCGCGCCCCGGGTGGCCCCGGCCACCAGTGCGATCTTCCCTGTCAGCGGCTTGTCGCGGTTGTCGGTCATCAGGCGGCTCCTTCTCGGTCGGTCTTTCCCTGTGACCGTTCCACGGAAAGGAGACATCTTCTGTCCGGCTTCCACATGATCCGGCTGCCAGGCGATCGCATCCTCCGTTCGGCCGCCCGGCGCGGATCTCGCCCGCTTTCCGCGCTCCGCGTGCGCCGCCCTCCGGCAACCACGATGCTGTACCCGTGACCGACGAGACGGAGTTCTGGGAGATCATCGACGCCACGCGCGAGGCCGCCGGCGGCGACCCGGACGAGCACGCCGATCTCCTCGTGGAACGGCTGCTCCAGCTGGACCCCGACTCGGTCCTGGACTTCGCCCGGCACTTCGAGACCCGCTACAACCGCGCGTACCAGTGGGATCTGTGGACGGCGGCCGCGATCCTGCTCGGCGGCGCGAGCGACGACGCCTTCGACTACTTCCGCTGCTGGCTCATCGGCCAGGGCCGGGAGGTCTTCGAGGGCGCGGTGCACGATCCGGACAGCCTCGCGGACCTGATCGGCGAGTTCGACGAGGAGATCGACGGCGACGGCGAGGAACTGGGCTACGCGGCGGACGAGGCGTACGAGCAGCTCACCGGCGCCGTCGCGCCCGACCTGGGGGTCGGCGCGCAGGCCCCGGAGCCCGAGGGCACACCGATCGACTTCGAGGACTCACAGGCGCTCGCCGACCGGCTTCCCCGCCTCTGGGAGCGGTTCGGCGTCGACTGACGCACGCGCCCTCACACGTCCAGCGAACGGCCCATGAGCACGTCGTCCACGTACCGTCTGTCCAGGAAGAACTCCCCCGGCAGCACGCCCTCCACCACGAAGCCCTCCGACTCGTAGAGCGCACGCGCCGGCTTGTTGTGCCCGAGCACCCGCAGCGTCATCCGTACCGCGCCCTCACCGCGCGCCCTCTCCATCGCCGCGCGCAGCAGCCGCCGCGCCACGCCACGGCCGCGCGCCCACTCGTGCACGGCGAGGCCCTGGATCTGCCGGACGTGCGCGTTGCAGGCGAGCGAGGTGGGCGGCACCAGCCGGAGGTAGCCGGCCGTCCGGCCGTCGAGCTCCGCGATCAGGTAGTCCCGCGGCCGGTGACGCGCGTCGAAGAACGGCTCGAACGGCGGCTCCTGCCTGGGCGTCACCGCGTGCAGAGACGACCACGTGTCGTGGTCGAGGCGGCTCAGCGCGTCGTCGTCCGACGAAAGAGCGGCGCGTATGAGAGGTTCCGGCATACCGGCAACTGTCCCATGTGGGCGCGTACCGGCAGGATGGTTTTCATGAGGATCGCGATCACCGGCTCCACCGGGCTCATCGG
This sequence comes from Streptomyces sp. NPDC058665, assembly GCF_042714995.1. Classification (NCBI taxonomy): domain Bacteria; kingdom Bacillati; phylum Actinomycetota; class Actinomycetes; order Kitasatosporales; family Streptomycetaceae; genus Streptomyces; species Streptomyces sp. NPDC058665. The sequence goes on along the minus strand of NZ_JBHXRX010000076.1, from coordinate 7,991 downwards.
CACGGCGCTCACGCGCTCCCTGCGATCCGACGGGCACGAGGTGGTCCGCCTGGTCCGGCACCCCTCCCGCGCGGGCGACGAGGTCGAGTGGGACCCCGTGCGGCAGTACGTGGACGTGAGCGGGCTCTACGGCTGCGAGGCCGTCGTGCATCTCGCGGGCGCGGGGGTCGGCGACCACCGGTGGACCGCGGCGTACAAGCAGAAGATCAGGGACAGCCGCGTCCTCGGTACGGCGGCGATCGCCGAGGCCGTGGCGTCCCTCGACACCCCGCCGAAGGTCCTGGTGTGCGGTTCGGCCATCGGTTTCTACGGCGACACCGGCGACCGCCCGGTGGACGAGTCGGCGCCCGCCGGCGAGGGCTTCCTGCCCTCCGTGTGCGTCGAGTGGGAGGGAGCGGCGGCCTCGGCGGCGGAGGCGGGCGTACGGACGGTGTTCGGCCGCACGGGGCTCGTGGTGGCCCGCGAAGGCGGGGCGTGGGGGCGGCTGTTCCCCATCTTCCGGGCGGGTCTTGGCGGCCGGCTGGGCAACGGGCGGCAGTACTGGAGCTTCATCTCCCTGCACGACCATGTGGCGGCCCTGCGGCACCTGATCGACACGGAGTCCCTGTCGGGCCCGGTGAACCTCACGGCCCCGGAACCGGTGACGAACCGCGAGGTCACGGCGGCGATGGCGCGCGTGCTGCACCGCCCGACGCTCTTCGCGGTACCGCCGGTGGCGCTGCGGGTGGCGCTGGGGGGCTTCGCGGAGGACGTACTGGGCAGCCAACGGGTGCTGCCGGGGCGGCTGTTGGAGTCGGGGTTCACGTTCGCGTTCCCAAGGATCGACGAGGCAATCACCGCGGCGTTGCGCGTGTAACGCGGGTTTCGGATTTCGGTTGCTGTTCGTTGCCGGGGGCGGGGGTCGGGGCCTCCGGAGGGGTATGTCCGGACGGCGTGATTTACGGCGCGTGCCACGCTCGTTGGACCCGATGCGCCCTCCTTGTTCACGCACCACAAATCAGCCTGAGTGTCCGAACACACCCCTCCTGCACCCCCGCCCCCCTCACACCGTCGCGTGGCACTGTTCCAACCCCGCACCGGTCCGCGGGATGAAAGGGGGACGGGCAGGGGTCGTGTCCGGACACTCAGGCTGATTTGTGTCGCGTGGACAACCCGGCTCCCCCGGGTCCAACGAGGGGTGCACGCGGCGTAAATCACGCCGTCCGGGCATGACCCCGGAGCGGCACCCGGACACCCACCCGCACCACGAACCCCCGCCGGAGGCGGACGCGCGCCGGAGGCGACCCCGCACCCCAACAACCCCGCAACCGCCGGACGGCAAGCCGTGCGCCCCGCACGCACCGATGCCCCCACCACTGCGCGACTGCGAAGGGCCGGTTCCCTTCCTAGTCTCGACCCGCACTCGGGTATTCCCTGAGTGGGGGCGAGGCACCCGCCCCGGCCCGTACAGCCGCGCCGACCTCGGGGAGGGGCACGTGCTCAACACTGAACATCACGCGGACGTCGTCATCATTGGCGCCGGAATCGCAGGTCTGTCGGCAGCCCATCAGCTCACCCGCGCCGGCGTAACAGTCACCGTCCTGGAGGCCGCCCCTTACATCGGCGGCAGGATGGCCACCGACCACCTCGACGGCTTCCGGCTCGACCGCATAGGTCAGTTGCTCAACACCTCGTACCCGGAGCTGCTCCGTACGCCCGCGCTGACGGACGCCGCGCTGCGGCTGTTCTCGCCGGGCGTGCTCGTCCACAGCGAGGGACGGCACCACCGCGCGGGCGTCACCGTCAGCGCGGGGAGCGCGCGGGGCGCACTCACCGCCGCACGCGCCCTGGCAAGCGCCCCACGCGCCAGGACGGCACGGACCCGCGTCCCCGGCGGCGTCAGGGCCGCCCGGATCGCCTCCCGCCCCCCGCTGGGCAACGCGCTCGACCAGGCCCGCCTCCACGCGGCCTTCGGCCGCCTCGCGACGACGCCGGTCAATCGGCTGCTGGCCCGCCCCGAACGCCCCGCCCTCGCCGCGCTCTCCGCACGCGGACTGCCCGCGCGGACCATCGACGGTTTCGTACGCCCGCTGCTGTCCGCGCTGCTCTGCGACCCGGACCTCACCACCTCCAGCCGCTGCGCGGACCTGGCACTGCGGAGCTTCTCGCGGGGCCGGCTGTGTGTCCCCGAGGGCGGCGCCGCCGCCCTGCCTGAGCGGCTCGCGGCCACGCTGCCGCCCGGCACGGTGCGGACGGGTGTGTGCGTGACGGACGCGTCGATCAGCTCCGTCGGCACGAAGGAGCACGGCGAGATCTCCTGCCGCTCCCTGCTCGTGGCGACGGGCGCCCGCGCCGCCGCCGAACTGCTGCCGGGCCTGCGGGTGCCGGACTTCCACCCCGTGACGGTCCTTCACCACACAGCCCCCACGCCCCCGATGACCGAACCGGCACTGCTCCTGGACGGCGACCGGCGCGGCGGCCCCGTCGCACACACGACGGTCATGAGCGCGGTGGACCCGTCGCGCGCCCCGGCGGGCCGGTCGCTGATCTCCTCGACGGTGCTCGGGCTCCGTACGCCGCCTCCCGAGGCCGAACTCGACGCCCAGGTACGCGCGCATCTCGCGACGCTGTACGGCACGTCCACGGCCGACTGGGAGCTGCTGGCCGTCCAGCACGACCCGGAGGCGGTCCCCGCCATGCCGGCGCCGCACGATCTGTGCCGCCAGGTGCGACTGCTGTCGGGGCTGTACGTGTGCGGGGACCACCGCGATACGAGCACCGTCCAGGGCGCGCTCTCGTCGGGCCGCAGGGCCGCGTACGCGATCCTGGCGGACCTGGGCGTACGCCCCGGCGACGGACCCGTCCAGCTCCCCACAGCGGCCTAGAGCGCCCGCTCCGGAACAGCCGCAGATCCGCGCCCCCGCTCAGCCGAACGCCGCGATCCGGTCACGGTAGTTGCGTACCGCGGCCGCTTCCCGGTACGGCTCCAGCCGCCGTTCGAAGTCCCGTACGTAGTCCACCGCGCGCGCCGACCGGATCTCCGTCGCCTGCTGCGCCGCCTCCGCTCCCAGCGCGCACGCCTGGTCCAGCTCACCGAGCCCCAGGCGGGCGCAGGCCAGCACCACCCGGCAGAAGAGTCGGCTGCGTGCGAAGGCGGGAGACCGTAACTGAAGCGCGCGCTCCGCGTGCTGGACGGCCGCGCGGTACTGCTGGAGATCGCGGTAGCAGTGGCCGAACTCGTCCGCGAGCTGCCCTTCGTCGAAGGTGCGCGCCCAGTGCGGCACCTCGTCGCCGGGCCGCGCCGACTCCAGGGCGCGCTCGGCCCGCGCGAGCGAGGTGGTGCAGGCCCGCGCCTCGCCGAGCACCGCGTGCCCGCGCGCCTCGACGGAGTGCAGCAGCGCCTGCACCACGGGCGGCGCGGACGAGCCGACGCCCTGCTGGGCGACGCGGGCGAGCTGGACCGCCTCCCGGCCGTGCCCGAGGTAGACAGCCTGGCGGCTCATCGTGATCAGCACGAACGAGCCGTACGCCCGGTCGCCCGCCGCCTGGGACAGCCGCAGCGCCTGTACGAAGTAACGCTGGGCGAGTCCGTGCGCGGCGATGTCGTACGAGGTCCAGCCGGCCAGCCTGGTCAGGTCGGCCGCGGCGGCGAACAGCCGTCGCCCGGTGGCCTCGCCGTACACGCCGCGCAGCATCGGCTCGCACTCGTGCTCCAGGTACCTGACGAGCGCCTGGCGGGCATGGCCGCCGCCGTACGCCTGGTCCAGGGTGCGGAACAGCTCGCTGACGGACCGGAGGGCGGCGACGTCGCCGCCGCCCACCCGCTGCCCGGCGACGCGGTCCGTCTGCCGGGCCGACATCCCGGCGGGGACGGCCTGAGGCGGCACGGTGGCACGGCCCTGGAGGGGCACCCGGGCACTCGCGGCGCCGTCCCCCGCGCGGCCGGGCCCCGAGCCTCCGCCTCCGTAGGAGGACGATGCCCCGTACGGCGACGCGCCCCCGCCCCCGGCCGTCGCCAGCCGGTGACCCGTGGGCTGGCCCGGCACATGAGCCGGGGCGGCGGTCCCCTGCGCGGCGGACGCCTCGTGCCCGACCCGCTCGTCCGCGCGGCCGATCAGCCAGTCGCGGCTCGGCACGACGAGCCCAGCCGGGGTGAACGCGATCTTCCGGAGCTCCGCGTGGCTCCCCGAGTCCTTGCGCCAGAGCCCGCCGACGATGTCGACGGCCTCCTCGGGGGTCGCCGCGAACTCCAGCCCCGCGTACACGGGCGCGCAGGCGTCCAGGCCCAGGTCCTGCGCCGAGAGCCGCCGGCCGAGGCGTCGTGTGAAGACCTCGGCGATCAGTGCGGGCGTGGTGCCGCGTGGCTGCTGACCGCGCAGCCACCGCGTGACGGATGTCTTGTCGTATCGCAGATCGAGGCCATGTTCCAGCCCGAGCTGGTCCACCCTGCGGGCGAGGCCCGCGTTGGAGAAACCGGCTTCTGCGATGAGCGCGGCGAGCTGGCGGTTGGGGATGCGCTGCGGAGGTCGTTCCGACATCAGCTGTACGGTCTCCTGCCTTCCGGGCCCCGAGAGCAGCCCTCATGGAACGGCGCGAATTTAGCGGTCCGAGCTGCCCACACAGTCGCCTTCGCACCACATTCATCCGATCGTGTGAGGATTGTGGGCTTTGCTGACGTACCGCACCCACCGGTCCTGTATAGCCCTCCCGGCCCCCGCGGGCCTGCCGGACCACTCCGCGGAACGCGGTCGTACAGTGGCTGAGGCGCGATATGTGCACGTGCCCGGTTGTCGCGGGGACACCCAGGATCACACCCGCAGGACACCGGGCGCAGACGAAGGAGGCAATGCCGTGAGTGAGCTGCGGTTCGTCCGTCTGGGCTTCGGCGACGACGCCGTCGAGTACCTGGAGGCGTGGGAGAAGCAGCGCGAGGTCCACGCGGCCCGCTACGCGGACGAGATCCCCGACACCTGCCTGCTGCTCGAACATCCGCCCGTCTATACGGCGGGGCGGCGTACCGAGGACAGTGAACGCCCGCTGGACGGCACTCCCGTCGTGGACGTCGACCGCGGCGGCAAGATCACCTGGCACGGTCCGGGCCAGCTCGTCGGCTATCCGATCCTGAAGCTGCCGCGCCCCGTGGACGTGGTCGCGCACGTACGCCGTCTCGAAGAGGCGCTGATCCGTACGGCGGCCGACTTCGGCGTGGCGACGACCCGGGTCGAGGGCCGCAGCGGCGTGTGGGTGCTCGGCGATCCGGTGGAGGAGCGCCCGGCCCTGGGCGGTCTGTCGCTGGACTTCGATCCCCGGCTGACGGACGGGGAGTTCGACCCCCGGCTGAACGGGCCGGAGTACGCCCCCTCCAACGCGGGACAGCGCCGCGAGGACCGCAAGCTCGCCCAGATCGGCATCCGTGTCGCGAAGGGCGTCACGATGCACGGCTTCTCGATGAACGTGAACCCGGACAACACCTGGTTCGACAAGATCGTGCCGTGCGGGATCCGGGACGCGGGCGTGACCTCGCTCTCGTACGAACTGGGCCACGACCTCACCGTCGCCGAGGTGCTCCCCGTGGTGGAGCACCATCTGCGGAACGTCCTGGAGCAGGCGGAGCCGAAACCTCGCGACATCGAGGCGGAGGCGGCCATCAGGGCGGCGGCCGATGCGAAGTCCGCGGCCGGGGTCAAGTCCGAGCTCGTGGCCAAGGCCGATGCCAGCGCCGTCGTGCAGCCGGCGCGCGCCTGACCTGTCGGCGCCAAGCCACCGACCACGCAATACCAAGCAATCAACGGGCGTACTCTGGTGTTCACCGAAGATTCGAATGCCGCGCCAGCAGAGAGAGGTGCCGGACGTGTCCGCTGTCGCACCCGACGGACGCAAGATGCTGCGCCTGGAGGTCCGGAACAGCCAGACCCCCATCGAGCGCAAGCCCGAGTGGATCAAGACCCGGGCGAAGATGGGGCCCGAGTACACCAAGATGCAGCAGCTCGTGAAGGGCGAGGGTCTGCACACCGTGTGCCAGGAGGCCGGTTGTCCCAACATCTACGAGTGCTGGGAGGACCGCGAGGCGACCTTCCTCATCGGCGGTGACCAGTGCACGCGCCGCTGTGACTTCTGCCAGATCGACACCGGCAAGCCCCAGGCACTGGACCGCGACGAGCCGCGCCGGGTCGGCGAGTCCGTCGTCACGATGGACCTGAACTACGCCACGATCACCGGCGTCGCCCGCGACGACCTGGCGGACGGCGGCGCGTGGCTGTACGCGGAGACCGTCCGCCAGATCCACGCGCAGACCGCCGACCGCCCGGCCGGCCGTACGAAGGTCGAACTCCTCATCCCCGACTTCAACGCCGAGCCCGAGCAGCTCGCCGAGGTCTTCTCCTCGCGCCCCGAGGTGCTCGCGCACAACGTCGAGACGGTGCCGCGGATCTTCAAGCGGATCCGCCCCGGCTTCCGCTACGAGCGCTCCCTCGACGTCATCACACGGGCCCGCGAGGCCGGCCTGATCACGAAGTCCAATCTGATCCTCGGCATGGGCGAGACCCGTGAAGAGGTCAGCGAGGCGCTGCGCGATCTGCACGAGGCGGGCTGCGAGCTCATCACGATCACGCAGTATCTGCGGCCCTCCCCGCGTCACCACCCGGTCGAACGCTGGGTGAAGCCGCACGAGTTCGTGGAGCTGAAGGACGAGGCCGACGCGATCGGCTACTCCGGCGTGATGTCGGGGCCGCTGGTCCGGTCCTCGTACCGCGCGGGACGCCTGTTCCAGCAGGCGACCGAGCGTCGTGGCGCGCACACCGTCCCCCAGGCGGTGTGAATCCGAGCACAAGTGGCTACTCGACAGTAACGGCCGCACCGCCGCGGCCCGTACTCTCCCCGCAGGTAAGGGGCCGAGTACGGGCCGCGGCGGCGTTCCGAGGTACGGCTTCGGGCATTCACGGCCGTTTGACCGCTTGGTCACGCACTGGTAACACCGAGGAGTAACCCTCGTTGTCAAGCACACCTCACCCCGCACTCGCACTCGTTCCTAGGGGGAACAGCCACCATGCAGGCCGCGCCGGTACGACCCGTCACCGAGGTGATGGCGGCAGCCAGCCGCCCCAACGCCCTGCCCTCCGTCGCCACCGCCCTGCGCGCCATGGAGTCGCTCCTCATGAGCGGCGGCCAGCGCACAGCCCGCAGGAACGCCTGGACCGCCGTCCTTGAGGACCGCCGCAGGGCCAAGGACCGAGACGAGACGCGGCACGTACTGGAGGCCGTGTCGGGCCGTCCTTCCTGAGCCACGTAAACTTCGGTTATGGCGAGGAAGGAAAACGCAGACACTGCGGCGGAAACTGGGCGACTGAAGCAGATCGCCCTCACCTACAAGATGACCCGACGGGTCGACAAGAAGGTCGGTCTCGTCCTCGCGGGCGTGGGCATCGTGACCTTCGGCGTCCTCCTCGCGATCGGCTTTCTGGTCGGTCACCCCATTTATCTGGGCATTCTGGGCTTCATTCTGGCCTTCCTCGCGATGGCGATCGTCTTCGGACGCCGCGCCGAGCGTGCTGCCTTCGGGCAGATGGAGGGCCAGCCGGGAGCGGCGGCGGCCGTGCTGGAGAACGTGGGCCGTGGCTGGTCCACCACCCCCGCGGTCGCGATGAACCGCAGCCAGGACGTGATCCACCGCGCGGTCGGCAAAGCCGGCATCGTCCTGGTGGCCGAGGGCAACCCGAACCGGCTGAAGAGCCTGCTGGCGGCCGAGAAGAAGAAGATGGCGCGCATCGTCGTCGATGTGCCGGTGCACGACATCATCGTGGGCGACGGCGAGGGCCAGGTACCACTCAAGAAGGTCCGCACGACGATGCTCAAGCTGCCCCGGGTGCTCTCCGGCCCGCAGGTGACGGCCGCCAACGACCGGCTGCGGGCGATGGGCGACCTGATGAGCAACATGCCGCTGCCGAAGGGCCCGATGCCGAAGGGCATGCGGATGCCGCGCGGCGGAAAGATGCGCTGAACGAACGTATGGAGGG
>NZ_JBHXRX010000075.1:0-36416 GCF_042714995.1 Streptomyces sp. NPDC058665 | reverse complement strand
GTCACGGAGTCCGTCTCCGTGACCCGCCGCGGCTTCGGCGTGCCCGAGTCACGGTGCCCGGCCGGGCACCGTCGCCGGTGGTCCATGGGCGATACGCGCGTCGGTCCCTACATGGTCGGTACATGTTTCCCTGCCCGTTTGGGCGCCCGTTTTGGGGGGTCGGACGGGACGCAGCTCACGTTTAGCCGGCCGAGCTCCGGAAGCCGACCCACCGCTTCGGGCGCCGTTCGGGCGTCGATCGGCGTCAAACGGGCACGGAAACGGGCGTCGGGGTGCGGCATCCCCCGTACGACCAGCACATACGCAAACGAGCAATCGGGCATGAACGGTCACACTCAAAGCAGCGAAGAGCCTGGTCGAGCCGGGGCTCTTGCTTGTAGAAACGACCCATGAGCCCGAACGGGTGCTGAGCCGCAGCAGAGCAGGGAAGTGTGTGTCGTGGACACGGACGAACGCCGACGAGAGATTCTTGAGATCGCCCGACGTGACGGGTCGGTGGAAGTCACCGCCTTGGCCGCCAAGTTGAGCGTGGCCAAGGAGACCGTCCGGCGCGACCTGCACGCCCTGGAGGAGCACGGCCTTCTGCGGCGTACCCACGGCGGCGCCTATCCCGTCGAGAGCGCCGGCTACGAGACGACCCTCGCGGTCCGGACCACCCGCCTCGTACCGCAGAAGTCACGCATCGCCGTCGCCGCCGCCGATCTCATCGGCGACGCGGAAACGGTCTTCATCGACGAGGGCTTCACCCCCCAGCTCGTCGCCGAGGCCCTGCCCAGGGACCGGCCGCTGACCGTCGTCACCGCGTCCCTGGCGGTCGCCAACGGACTCGCCGACGCCGAGAAGATCGCCGTCCTGCTGCTCGGCGGCCGGGTGCGCGGCGGCACCCTCGCCACCGTCGACCACTGGGCGATCCGGATGCTCTCCGACTTCGTCATCGACCTGGCGTTCGTCGGCGCGAACGGCATCTCGCGCGAGTACGGGCTGACCACCCCCGACCCGGCCGTCAGTGAGGTGAAGGCCCAGGCCATGCGCAGCGCCCGCCGGAAGGTGTTCGCCGGCATTCACACCAAGTTCGGCGCGGTGAGCTTCTGCCGGTTCGCCGATGTCGGTGACTTCGAGACGATCGTCACCGACGTCGGACTCCCGTCGGCGGAGGCGCAGCGCTACTCGCTGCTCGGCCCCCAGGTCATCCGCGTCTGACGCGCCCCACCCGTTCTTCGACCCCCGCCGAGGCGGCCAGGGGGCGGGCCCCGTACGGCCTCACGCCCCCACCAAGATCTTCCCCACCCCGAATCCCTCAGACATTCCCACCCCTCACACCCATCTCTCAGCGACACCCGCAACCGAATGATCAGGAGAAACTCATGCCCCTCCAGCAGCGACGACGTGGCATAGGCGTACGTGTGGGCGTGGGAGCGGCCTTGACGGCACTCCTCGCCGGATGCAGCGGCGCGGGCGGCACCACCTCCGAGGACGGTGAGACGGTCAACGTGCTGATGGTCAACAACCCGCAGATGGTGGAACTCCAGAAGCTGACCGCCGCGAACTTCACCAAGGACACCGGCATCAAGGTCAACTTCACCGTCCTGCCGGAGAACGACGTCCGCGACAAGATCAGCCAGGACTTCTCCAACCAGGCCGGCCAGTACGACGTCGCGACCATCAGCAACTTCGAGGTGCCCTTCTTCGCGAAGAACGGCTGGCTGCACACGCTCGACGAGTACGCCGAGAAGGACAAGGCGTTCGACCAGGGCGACATCCTCAAGCCGCTCCGGGACTCCCTGACCGCCGAGGACGGCAAGCTCTACGGCCAGCCGTTCTACGGCGAGTCGTCCTTCCTCATGTACCGCAAGGACGTCTTCGCCGAGAAGAAGCTGACGATGCCCCCCAACCCCACCTGGCAGGAGGTCGCCGACCTCGCCGCCAAGACCGACGGCGCCCAGAAGGGCATGAAGGGCATCTGTCTGCGCGGTCTGCCGGGCTGGGGCGAGGTCATCGCCCCGCTCACGACCGTCGTCAACACCATGGGCGGCACCTGGTTCACCCAGGACTGGAAGGCGCAGCTGACCTCGCCCGAATTCAAGAAGGCCACCAAGTTCTATGTCGACCTCGTACGTGAACACGGCGAGGCGGGCGCACCGCAGGCCGGCTACGCCGAGTGCCTGAACAACATGACGCAGGGCAAGACGTCGATGTGGTACGACGCCACGGCGGGCGCGGGCTCGCTGGAGGCCAAGGACTCCCCGGTCAAGGGCAAGATCGGCTATGTGCCTGCCCCGGTCGACAAGACGGACAGCTCCGGCTGGCTCTACACCTGGGCCTGGGGCATGCAGAAGGCGTCCAAGAACACCGAGAGCGCCTGGAAGTTCATCTCCTGGGCGTCCAGCAAGGAGTACGAGCAGCTCGTCGGCAAGGAGATCGGCTGGGCCAACGTCCCGGCGGGCAAGCGCGCTTCGACGTACATGAACGCCGACTACCGCAAGGAAGCGGCCGCGTTCGCGGATGTCACATCGGAAGCCATCTCCAGCGCCAACCCGCGTGACCCCGGCACCCAGCCCCGTCCGACCGTCGGTATCCAGTTCGTCGGCATCCCCGAGTTCACCGACCTCGGCACGAAGGTCTCGCAGGAGATCAGCGAGGCCATCGCCGGCCGCCAGTCGGTCGACGAGGCCCTGGAAGCTTCCCAGAAGCTCGCCGAGAAGGTTGCCGAGGAGTACCGGTGAGCACTTCTGTCAGCGCCGCACCGCCCGCCCCACCGGGCCAGTCCCCGCCGGCCAAGTCCCGCCCCCCGGCGGGACCCCGGTCCGGCGGGGCGCGCGCCTGGGCCACCCGTGCTCCCCTCCTCCCGGCTCTTATCTTTCTGATAGCCGTCACCCAACTGCCCTTCGTGGCAACGCTGTTCATCTCGCTGTTCGACTGGAACTCGCTCAACCCGGACGCCCGCAGCTTCTCCGGGCTCGACAACTACGGCTCCGTCTTCACCGACGCGGACCTGCGTGACTCGGTGTTCACCACGATGCTGCTCACCGCCACCGTGGTGATCGCCAGCGTGGTGCTCGGACTGCTGCTCGCCCTGCTGCTCGACCGCAAGTTCATGGGCCGCGGCCTTGTCCGTACGCTGCTCATCACCCCGTTCCTGCTGGTGCCCGTCTCGGCCGCGCTGCTGTGGAAGCATGTGCTCTACAACCCCGAGTACGGCCTGCTGAACGGCGGTTGGGCCTGGTTCACCGGACTGTTCGGGGTCGAGAACGCCTCACAGCCCGACTGGATCTCGGACATGCCGCTGCTCGCCGTCGAGGCGTCGCTCGTCTGGCAGTGGACGCCGTTCATGATGCTCATCCTGCTGGCCGGGCTGCAGAGCCGGCCGCTGGACATGATGGAGGCAGCGCGCCTGGACGGCGCGAACGCCTGGCAGATGTTCGCCTTCCTGACCCTGCCGCATCTGCGCCGCTACCTCGAACTGGGCGTCCTGCTCGGCTCGATCTACATCGTGCAGAACTTCGACGCCGTGTTCACCATCACCGCGGGCGGACTCGGCACGGCCAACCTCCCGTACACCATCTACCAGACCTTCTACCAGGCTCACGAGTACGGACTGGCGTCCGCGGCAGGCGTGGTCGTCGTGATCGGCACCATCGTGATCGCGACCTTCGCCCTGCGCGTCGTCTCGTCCCTCTTCAGCGAGGAGGCGGGGCGCGCATGAGCACACTCTCCGCACCGAAGACCGCCGACGCCCCCGGCAAGGCGTCCACCTCTGCCCAGCACACCGACACCTACGGCCCCGCGGCCCGGCGCGCCAAGCGGCGCTCCACGGCGCTCGGCCTGCTGGCCTGGGTGGTCGGCGTGGTGTTCTGCTTCCCGGCGCTGTGGATGTTCCTCACGTCCCTGCACTCCGAGGCGGACGCGGCGACCAACCCGCCGTCCCTCACCGCGCCGCTCACCTTCGACAACTACAGCAACTTCTTCGGCGCGGACGGCGGGGCGAGCCCCTGGCCGCCGCTCATCAACTCGGTGACGGCATCCCTGTTCTCGACCCTGTTCGTCCTCGTACTGGCGCTGCCGGCGGCGTACGCGCTGTCCATCAAGCCCGTCCGCAAGTGGACGGACGTGATGTTCTTCTTCCTCTCCACGAAGATGCTGCCGGTCGTCGCCGGACTGCTGCCGGTGTATCTGTTCGCCAAGAACATCGGGATGCTGGACAACATCTGGCTGCTCGTCATCCTCTACACCTCGATGAATCTGCCGATCGCGGTCTGGATGATGCAGTCCTTCCTCGCGGACGTGCCGGTCTCCATCATCGAGGCCGCACAGGTGGACGGCGCCCGGCTGCACACCGTTCTGATCCGGGTCGTGGCACCCGTCGCCGCCCCCGGTATCGCCGCCACCGCGCTGATCTGCTTCATCTTCAGCTGGAACGAACTGCTCTTCGCCCGGGTCCTCACCGGCGTGACAGCGCAGACAGCGCCCGTCTTCCTGACCGGATTCGTCACCAGCCAGGGCCTCTTCCTCGCCCAGCTGTGCGCCGCTTCCGTCGTCGTGTCACTGCCGGTGCTCGCCGCCGGCTTCGCCGCCCAGGACAAACTCGTCCAGGGCCTCTCTCTTGGAGCCGTCAAATGAGGGCAGCGATCGTCGAAGGTGTCGGCAAGGTGTCCGTCACCACGGTCCCCGATCCGACCCCGGGCCCGCGTGACGTCGTCGTGTCCGTCGCCTCCTGCGGCATCTGCGGCACCGATCTGCACATCCTCCAGGGCGAGTTCGCGCCGACCCTGCCGATCCTCCCGGGCCATGAGTTCGCCGGCGAGATCGTGGGCATCGGTTCGGAGGTCACGGAGCTGGCGGTGGGCGACAAGGTCGCCGTCGACCCGTCCCTGCACTGTCACGAGTGCCGCTACTGCCGGGCCGGGCGCGGCAACCTCTGCGACCGGTGGAACGCGATCGGGGTCTCCGTCCCCGGCGGCGCCGCCGAGTTCGCCGTGGCGCCCGTCGCCAACTGCGTCAAGCTCCCGGACCATGTGGACGTACGGGACGCGGCGCTCATCGAGCCGCTGTCCTGCGCCGTACGCGGCTACGACGTGCTGAGCAGCACGCTCGGCGCCGAGGTGCTGATCTACGGCTCGGGCACGATGGGCCTGATGATGCTGGAGCTGGCCAAGCGCACCGGCGCCGCCGCGGTCGACGTCCTGGACATCAACCCCGAGCGGCTGGCCACCGCTTCCAAGCTCGGCTGTTCCCGGTCGGGCGCCTCGGCCGAGGAGTTCGAGCGGCCGGGCGGCTGGGACGTCGTCATCGACGCGACCGGCAACGCGGGCGCCATCCAGGACGGCCTCGGCCGGGTCGCGAAGGGGGGCACGTTCCTTCAGTTCGGCGTCGCCGACTACGCGACGACGGCGGTCATCGAGCCGTACAAGATCTACAACCAGGAGATCACCATCACCGGCTCGATGGCGGTGCTGCACAGCTTCGAGCGGGCCGCCGCGCTGTTCGCCACCGGTGTCCTGGACCCGGCGGTGTTCATCAGCGACCGGCTGCCGCTGGAGCAGTACCCGCAGGCGATCGAGCGGTTCCAGGCGGGCCAGGGACGCAAGATCGTGGTGGAGCCGTGACCGAAGCTCCCGGCGCGGCACCGGATCCCGTACCGGGGCCCGGCGCCGTCCTGGTGCTCGGCGAGGCCCTGATCGACCTGGTGCCCACGGCCGGCGACGCGGAGGCGCACCTGGCCCAGCCGGGCGGCGCCCCCGCGAACGTGGCCACCGGACTGGCCCGGCTCTCCACGCCGAGCTGGTTCGCCGGCGCCCTCGGGAGCGACGGGTTCGCCCGGTCGATCGAGCGGCGGCTGGTCTCGGCGGGAGTCGAGCTCGGCCTCTGCGCCCGGCCGGACCTCCCCACGGCGCTGGCCGTCGCGGACCCGGGCCCCGAGGGCACCGGCTACCACTTCCACCTCCAGGACACGGCGACCTTCCAACTGCCGCGCCGCATGGACGTGGAGCGGTTCGCCGCCGTGTACGTGGGCGGCCTGGCCGCCGTCGTCGAGCCCGCGGCCTCGGCCGTGGCGCTGACGGCGCGCGCGGCGGCGGCCGGCGGCCCGCTGCTGGTGGTGGACCCGAACGTGCGCGAGGACCGTACGCTCGACGCGGCGGAAGGGGCCCGGCTGCTGCGCGAACTGTGCGAGCTGGGCCAGGTCGTCAAAGCCAGCGACGAGGACCTGGCGCGCCTATGGCCGGACTCGACGCCCGACGAGACCTGCCGCAGGCTCGCCGCCGGCGGCCGGCTGGTCGTTCTGACCAGGGGATCGCGGGGGAGTACGGCCTACACGGGCTCGGCAGAACCCGTGTCCGTGCCGGCCGTGCGGGTCGAGGTGGTCAACACCATCGGCGCGGGCGACGCGTTCATGGCTGCCATGATCACCTGGATGGTCTCGCGCGGCGTCCACCCGGGCGGGGCAAGGGAGTTCACCCCCGCGCTCGCCGAGGAGATGCTGGGCTTCGCCTCGCGGGTGGCGGCCTCTGTGGTCGCCCAGGCGGGCACCGAACCATCCCTGCCCTAGCATGTCTGACGCACCGTCAATTCACTGAGCGACGCCGATCGCGGGCAGCGGCCGAGACCGCTGCCCGCGACGGTCCGCTCAGGCCGCCTTGTGACTCCGGCCCGCCAACTGGCGGATGATCTCGGCGTACCGGTACCCGCTCGACTTGATCGTCCTTCGCTGCGACGCGTAGTCGACATGGACGAGGCCGAACCGCTTGTCGTAGCCGTAGGCCCACTCGAAGTTGTCCAGCAGCGACCAGGCGAAGTACCCGGCGAGCGGCACCCCCTTGCGTACGGCGCGTGCGCAGGCCTCCAGATGCTCCTCCAAGTAGCGGGTGCGCTCCGGATCGTCGACCGTCCCGTCGTCCAGCAGGACGTCCGGATACGCCGAGCCGTTCTCGGTGACGTACACGCGCTGTGCGCCGTACTCCCTGGTCAGCCGAAGCAGCAGCGTCTCCAGGCCGTCCGCGTGCACCTCCCAGTCCATGGCCGTGTGGCGTACGCCGGGCAGATAGACCTGCTTGGCGTACGGCGCGGGCCCGGCCGGGTCGTCGGCGACGACCTGGCGGAAGTAGTAGTTCAGCCCCAGCCAGTCCAGCGGCGCGGCGATGGTCTCCAGGTCCCCCGGGCGCTCGGGCAGCTCCACCCCGTACAGATCGAGCATGTCCTGTGGGTAGCCGCGCCCGTGGACGGGGTCCAGCCACCAGCGGTTGACATGGCCGTCGGCCCGTACGGCCGCCGCCCGGTCCGCCTCGCGGTCGGTGGCCGGCTCGATCGGGCTGAGGTTGTTGACGATGCCGATCCGGGCGCCGGAGGAGGCCGCGCGGATCGCCTGGACGGCGAGTCCATGACCGAGATGCAGATGGTACGAGGCGTGCACGGCGGCCTTGAGATCTGTCAGCCCCGGCGCCATCGTGCCTTCCAGATGGCCGATCCAGGCGGAGCAGAGCGGCTCGTTGAGCGTCGCCCAGTCGGTCACCCGGTCGCCCAGGCGCTCGGCGACGACGGAGGCGTAGGCGGCGAAGTGCTCGGCCGTCTCGCGGGCGGGCCAGCCGCCGCGGTCCTGGAGCGTCTGCGGGAGATCCCAGTGGTAGAGGGTGGCGAACGGGGTGATGCCCGCCTCCAGCAGGCTGTCCACCAGCCGGTCGTAGAAGCCGATCCCGGGCTCGTTCACCGGCCCGTCGCCGCCGGGGACGACGCGCGGCCAGGCCAGCGAGAAGCGGTACGAACCGACGCCGAGGCGCTTCATCAGCCCGATGTCCTCGGGGACCCGGTGGTAGTGGTCGCAGGCGATGTCCCCGGTGTCGCCGTTGTCGACGGCACCGGGGGTGTGCGAGAAGGTGTCCCAGATCGAGGGGGAGCGGCCGTCCTCGGCGACGGCGCCCTCGATCTGGTAGGCGGCGGTGGCGACGCCCCAGACGAAATCGTGGGGGAGGGCGTTGAGTTCGTTCACGGACTGCCTTTCCGGAGAGGGCACTTGAGGATTCTGACGAGCATTCACGTGACGGTGCGTCACTTCACCGCGCCCGCCGTCAGACCCGCCACGAGATAGCGCTGGAGAAGCAGGAATCCGGCGACGACCGGCACGCTGACGACGAGCGAGGCCGCCATGATCTGGTTCCAGTACACGTCGTTCTGGGTCGCGTAGCCCTGGAGACCGACGGCGAGCGTGCGCGTCTCGTCGTTCGTCATCACGGACGCGAAGAGGACCTCTCCCCAGGCCGTCATGAACGCGTAGACCGCCACGGCCACGATCCCGGGGATCGCGGCAGGCACGACCACCCGGAACAGCGCGCCGAACGGACCGCAGCCGTCCACCATCGCCGCCTCGTCCAGATCCCTCGGGATGGAGTCGAAGTACCCGATCAGCATCCAGATGGAGAAGGGCAGCGAGAACGTCAGATAGGTCAGGATGAGCCCGCCGCGCGACCCGTAGAGGGCGACGCCCGTGCTGTTGCCGATGTTGACGAAGATCAGGAACAGCGGGAGCAGGAAGAGGATGCCCGGGAACATCTGCGTGGAGAGCACCGTCACGGTGAAGACGCGCTTGCCCCTGAACCGGTAGCGGCTCACGGCGTACGCGGAGAACACCGCGATCGTCACCGACAGCACCGTCGCCGCACCCGCCACGAGAAGGGAGTTCATGAAGTAGTGCGCGAGCGGGACGGTGTCCCAGATGTCGAAGTACGGGCGGATCGTGATCTCGGAGGGGATCCACTGGAACGTGTCGGTCACGTCCTCCAGCGGCTTCAGTGAACTGCTGACCATCACATAGACGGGCAGCAGGGCGAAGGCGGTGAGGAACGCCAGGATGATCCGGCGCGTCCAGCGGAAGGAAGCCGGAGGAGCGAGAGGAGATCTGGCCTTGTCGGCCAGGGCCTTAGACGGCACCGGAGCCCTTCCTTCCGCGCGAGGTGGCCACCAGATAGACCGCCGTGACCAGCAGCAGGAAGAGCAGCAGCAGGACGGACATCGCGGAGCCCGTGCCGAAGTTCCAGGTGACGAACGACGACTGGTAGATATGGATCGAGATGAGGTCGGCGGCCTCGGGCGCCGACTCGCCGAACAGGACGTACGGCGTGTTGAAGTCGTTGAACGTCCACAGGAACAGCACCAGCACCAGCACCTGGTTGACCGGGCGCAGCGACGGCAGGGTGATCTTGCGGATCTGCTGCCAGATGCCCGCGCCGTCGATGGACGCCGCCTCGTAGAGTTCGCGCGGGATGTTCTGGAGCCCCGCCATCAGCATCAGGAAGGCGAACGGCCAGGACTTCCAGACGGCGACGACGACGAGTGCGATGAAGCTGTTGTCACCGATCAGCCAGAAGGACGGCTCGTCGGTGAGGCCGAGCTGGTTGTGCAGGACATGGTTGATCATGCCGTTGTCGCGCTGGAACATGAACGCCCAGGTGATGACCGCGGCGTACACCGGCAGGGCGTAGGGCGTGAGGAAGACCGCCCGCAACAGGCCCCGGCCGCGGAAGTTCTCCTGGAGCGTCACGGCCGCGGCCATGCCGAACAGCCAGGAGAGGCCGACCGTGATGACCGTGAAGAGACAGGTGACGTAGAACGAGTGGAGCAGCGCCTCGCCGAGCGGGGCGTCGAAGTCGACGGCGATCTTGTAGTTGTCGAAGGCCCGCCACGGAGCGTTGCCCCAGTTGTTGATGTAGAGCTGGGTCAGTTCGCGGAAGCTCATCACGATCCCGATGACCATCGGGACGATGTGCACGAGCAGTTCGAGCAGGACGGCCGGGAGCAGCAGCAGGTAGGGCAGCCCGCCCTGGCGGATCCGGTCGGGGATGCGCGGCAGCCGTCGCCGCCGCGCGCCCCCGTCGCCCTGGTCCGCACCGCTGCCCGACTCGCGTACGGGGGGAGTCACGGTGGACGTCATGGGCGGTGCCTCACTGCTGCATCTGCTGCTGGGCCTTGTCCAGCCGCTTCTTGACGGACTCGGTGGTCACCGGGGTCCCTGAGGCGGCGTCCGCCCACAGGTCCTTGACGGCGGTGCCGACGGCGGTCTCGAACTGCGACTCCTCGGGCACCTGGGGGAGCGGCGCGGCGCTGCCCGCGAGGGTGTCGCGCAGGACCTTCAGGTCGGGCGCGGCGAACGCCGGGTCGGACTGGGCGGCGGCGACGGGCGGGATGGAGCCGTAGGTCTTGTTGAGGAGCTTCTGCTCGGCGTCGCTCGTCATGAACTCGACGAACTTCTTGGCGCCTTCGATGTTCTTGGTGCTCTTGAAGACGGCGATGTTGATGCCGGCGACCATGGAGTTCACCTGCTCGCCGGTGCCGGGTGCGCCGGACGGCACGGGCACGGGGGCCGCGCCCCAGTCCTCGGGCTTCATGCCCTGCGAGGCGAACGTCGATGCGGCGGCCTGCCACAGCACCATCGCGGTTTTGCCCTTGGCGAAGTCGGTCAGCGACTGGTTCTGGGCGTACTCCGCGTTGCCCGGGGCGATGATCTTGTCCTTGGCCATGAAGTCGATGTACTGCTTCACGGCGGCCACATTGCCGTCGGTGGTGAACGTCGGCTTGCCGGACGCGTCGAAGAAGTCGTCGCCGTGCTGCTGGCCGAGCGCGAAGACCTGGTGGATGTTGTTCGACAGATTGCCGCCCTCGGCGCCCAGCGCCCACTTGCCGTCCTTGGACAGCTTCTTGCCGTCGGCGACCAACTCGTCCCAGGTGGCGGGCGGTCCGTCGATACCGGCGTCCGCGAACATCTGCTTGTTGTAGTAGAGCGCGTACGCGAGCGAGTACAGCGGTACGGCCGTCGGCGGCTGCCCCTCCGCACCGGCGGACGCGACGGCCGAGTCGACGAAGCGGTCCCGGCCGCCTATCGCCTCGAAGTTCTTGTCGTCCCAGGGCAGCAGCGCGCCGGTCGCCTGGAGCGAGGCCGACCAGGTGTTGCCGATGTTGAGAACGTCCGGGCCCTGGCCGGACGTGGTGGCCGCCAGGATCCGGGTGAGCAGGTCGGACCACGGCACCACTTCGAGCTTGACCTTGATCCCCGTCTCCTTCTCGAACTTCTTCAGCTCGGGAGTGAGGATCTTCTTGTCCGCCTCGATGTTCGGGCCCTGGTTCGAAGCCCAGTAGGTGAGCGTCTTCGGTGAGTCGTTGCTGCCGCCCTCGTCGGTGGACGTACCGCCGCCGCATCCGGTGACGGTGGCGGCGAGTGCGGTGACAAGGGTGATGGCTGCTGCGGCTCTGGTTCGGCGCATGGAACGGCCCCTTTCCGGGGTGGCCGCGTTCGAGAGTCGAACACGGCCTCACGGCTTAATTTATGTCGTGATTTAAGAGGTGAGGGAAGGTCGCGTCAAGGTCTGGGGCCGGGGTATGTTGCCTGCTGGGAAGGAGCACCATGGCCGAACGGGACAGAAGAACAGTGCGTGACCTGCGCCGGGGCAACCGGGCGAGGGTGTTGCAACGGTTGTATTTCAACGGGCCCCTGAGCCGTCAGGAGCTCGGTCCCGCGACCGGTCTGAGTTCAGGTTCCATCAGCAACGTCGTCACCGAACTCGCCGCCGAGCGCCTCCTGGAGGAGGCCGGAGTGGTCGACTCCGACGGCGGCAGACCGCGCACGCTGCTGCGTGTCGCCCCCGGCGGCGCGCTCCTCATCGGCATCGACATCGGCGAGACCCGCGTCCGCGTCGAGCTCTTCGACCTCTCCCTGACCGAACTCGCCCGCACCGAACGGCTGTTGGCGCAGCACGGCCACGACGTGGAACGTATCGTCGCGCACGTCCGCACCGGCGTCGCCCACGTCCTGCGGGACGCCGGGGCCGACCCGCGCGAACTCCTCGGCATCGGCATCGGCGTCCCCGGCATCATCGAGCGCGAAGGCCCCGAGGGCGCGGTCGTGCACGGACAGACCATGGGCTGGGCCGCCGTTCCCTTCGAGAAACTGCTGCGCACGGCCGTCGATATACCGGACGAGGTCCCGCTCTTCATCGACAACGGCGCGAAGACCCTGGGCCAGGCCGAGATGTGGTTCGGCGGCGGCCGGGGCGCGGGGACGGCGGCCATCGCACTCATCGGTTCAGGAGTCGGCGCGAGCGTGATTCACGGTGGCGAAGACGGCGCGCTCGACGGGAACCACCGCAGCAGCGCCCTCGAATGGGGCCACACCACCGTGCAGCTGCGTGGACGTCGTTGCCGCTGTGGTTCCATCGGCTGTCTGGAGGCGTACGCGGGCGCGGAGGCGATGCGCGAACGCTGGCAGGAGGCGGGCGGTCCGCTCCCCGCCGACGCGGACGACGAGACGGCCCTCGCGGCCCTGCTGGCCGCGGCCTTCCCGCCGCCGGGCGGTCCGGCGCCCGACCAGGTCGCGGTGTCACTGCTCGACGAGACGGCGGAATGCCTCGGCGCGGCCGTCGCCGACCTGATCAACCTGTTCCTGCCCGAACGGGTGTTGCTCGGCGGCTGGGCCGGTCTCCAGATCGGCCCGCACCTGCTGCCGGACATCCGCCGCTACGCGCGCGAGTACGCGCTGCGGCACACAGGGGCGCGGACGACCGTCGAGTTGGGGCGCCTCGGCCCCGACGCGGTGACGGTCGGCGCGGCGACGCTGCCGCTGTCGGACTTCCTGGCGCGCGGGGGGACACGGCCGTTGCCGGACGAGACGGCTCGGCCGGGGAGCACGCGCGGGGTGGTGCCGGCGGACCGGTGGTCACGCACCACACCACCGACGCTGGAGACGAAGCCCTGACGGGCCGCAGGGCGCGTCGGAACGGTCAGGCCGACGCCCGGACGACCAGGGTGGGTTCGAAGATCACCGATGTCACCGGACGGTCGGGGCGGGACAGTCTGTCCAGCAGCAGTCGCGCCATCTCCGCCGCCATGTCCTCCACCGGCTGACGCACCGTCGTCAGCGGGGGGCGGCAGGACGCCGCCGCGCGGCTGTCGTCGAAGCCGATCACCGCGACGTCCTCCGGCACCCGCAGTCCCCGCTCGCGCAGCACCTGACACGCCCCCACCGCCATCAGGTCGTTCGCCGCGAACAGCCCGTCCAGATCCGGGTGTTCGGCGAGCAGCCGCTCCATCGCCGAGGCGCCGCTCTCCTCGGTGAACTCGCCCTCGGCGACGGGGATGTACGGATGCCCGTGCCGGGCCATCGTGTCCCGGAAGCCCGCCAGCCGGTCCTGGCCCGCCGGTACGTCGAACGGTCCCGCGATCGTCGCGATCCGCCGGCAGCCGCGGGCCAGCAGATGCTCGGCGGCCAGCCGGGCGCCGTCCTGGTGGGCCAGGTCGACATAGCTGATCCGTACCGGACGGGCGGGGCGCGCGTACAGCACGGCGGGCAGACCGGCGTCCGTGATGAGCGCGGGCAGCGGGTCCTCCGCGTGGGTCGAGACGACCAAGGCGCCGTCGGCGCTGCCCTGACGGAGGTACGACACCACCTCGTCCCGCGTGCGAGAGGTCTCGGCGAACATGAGCACCGGGTGAATCCCGCGCGGACGCAGGAAGTTGACGACGCCCGTCACCACCCGGCCGAAGAACGGGTCGGCGAAGACCTCGGTCATGAACGAGCCCACACCGCCGCCGAATCCGGCGCTCTCCCCGTCACCCCCGCGGCTCCCCGGGGCGGCGGACACCGAGGGCCCCGCCGTCGCGGCGACCGGCGGCGGGTCGTCCCCCGCGCCCGAGACCACCAGGGCGATCGAGTCCGCCTTGCGGGTGACCAGCGAGCGGGCTGCGCGGTTCGGTGTGTAACCAGTGACCGCCACCGCGTCCCGTACGGCCGCCTGGATCACCGGATCGACGTTGCGCACACCGTTGATGACGCGGGAGACGGTGGCGCGCGAGACTCCTGCCGCCTTGGCGACGTCCTCCAGCGTGGGCGCGCCGGCCGCTCGTGAATCCTCCGTCATGAGCGTATTTATAGCATCAGCGGAGAGCGCTCTCCATCGACGGACCCGCCGTGAGCGGCCCTGTCGCCCGCACCGTGAGAGTCGCGCGCAGCGGCAGTTCTCCCGACGAAGACCCCGCCAGGAGCGTGAACTTGCCCGGTTCCGTCTCCCAGCGGCCGTGCTCCGTCGACCAGTGCGACAGCGCCCGCGCCCCGAGCCGTACGGTCGCCACGGCCTCCTCGCCGGGACCGGCCTCGACCGCCGCGTAACCCGCCAGCACGCGCACCGGCCGGTCGACCGCCGTGTCCGGGCGGGCCAGATAGACCTGGACGACCTCACGGCCCCTGCGCGGGCCGGTGTTGCGCAGCCGTACGCGTACGTCGACGGCCTCCCCGGACCCGCGCACGGTGTCCGGCGCCTCCAACTCCTCGTACTCCCACGTGGTGTAGCCGAGCCCGTGGCCGAACCAGTACGCGGGCTCCGCCCCGGCCCGCAGCCACGCGCGGTGGCCGATGTGGACGCCCTCCTCGTATAGAAGGCGCCCGCCGCGCGGCCGGGTCTCCAGCACCGGGACGTCCTCCTGGGCCAGCGCCCAGGTCGTCGGCAGCCGCCCGCCGGGCTCGGCGGCGCCGAACAGCACGTCGGCCAGGCCGTGTCCGGCCTCCTGGCCCGGGAACCAGGTGAGGAGCAGCGCGGGTACGTCACGGTGCCAGGGCAGCGCGACCGGGCCGCCCGAGTTCACCAGCACCACCGTGCGCGGATTGGCGCGGGCCACCGCCCGTACGAGCGTGTCCTGCCCCTCCGGCAGCGCCAGGGACTCGCGGTCACGGCCCTCGGACTCGCTCTCCTCGGTCGTGCCCACCACGACCACCGCGACATCGGCCGCCCGCGCGGCGGCCACGGCGGCGGCGAGAGCGCTCTCCGTGTCACCCGGCGGGGGCGCGGCGGCCAGCAGGGTGGCCACACCCGTTCCCGGGTCGAGCCGGCGCCGGGCCACGACCTCCGCCTCCACGCCCTCGGTCAACTCGGCCTCCGTGCAACGGTAGGGCGGGGAGACATGCACACGGGTGGGGTCGTCGCTGTCGAGCGGGAAGTCACCCGTCAGGAGCGTCCGGCCGTCCACCGACAGGGAGATGAGCCCCCAGCCGCCCACCCCCAGCGTCCAACTGCCGCTCTCCGTTGGGCGGACGAGCGCGCGGATCTCCACTGTGACGGCGCCGGGGACGCGGGCCGGTTCCACGATGCGGCCCGACAGCCGGTGTTCGGCGTGCAGTTCGGCACCCTCGGCGTCCAGCAGCGTCACGAGAACGCCCGGTTCACCGTCGCGCGGGTCGCGCGTCCAGGCCGGGGCGAGGGGGCGCGGGCGGGTGTGGGGCGGCAGGCCGGGTGTGTACGTCACCTCGGCGGCTCGGCCCAGCGCCGCCTCGACCCCCTCCAGCGGTGTGACCACGGAGGAAGGGAACACCTCGGCGCTGCCGCCCCCTTGGATCCGTACGTCCGCCGCGTGCGGGCCGATGACGGCGACGCGGCGCGTACGGGCCGGATCCAGCGGCAGCAGGCCGCCCTCGTTGCGCAGCAGGACCGTGCCGGCGGCGACGGCCCGGCGCAGCAAGGCCCGTTGCCCGGTGTGCGGGGTCAACAGCCGCCGGACGGGCCCTCGGGGGTGTCTTGCCGATCTCGCCGGGCTCGCGGTCCCTGGCACCGCGCCTTGCCGCGTTGTCGTCGGTCGCCATGGCTCCGCCATGCCTCCCTCCTCCGCCTTGCGATGCACGCCACCAGCCCCCGCTCCCTGATCCGGCGTGATCGACAAGACACCCCCCAGCGCACCCACCCGGCGAGCGAGCCGGAGCAGCCGTCGTACCTTGTCGTCGATCAGCGCCTCGTCGATCAGGCCCGCCCTCACGGCGTCGAGCAGTCCGGCCGCCCAGGGGCTGTCCGGGCCCGGCATGGCGAGGTCCTGGCCCGAGCGTGCGCTGTCGAGCAGGGTGCGCACCGCACCCCAGTCGGAGACGACCAGCCCGTCGAAGCCCCAGCCGCCGTACGGCGTCCCGCTCCCGTCGGCCGGTCCGTTCGCATCCCCCGGCCGGTCTCCCTTCAGCGGCAGTTCCAGGAGCGAACTCGCCGACATCGTGTCGCCGTTGACCTTGTTGTACGCGGACATCACCGCCCAGACACCGGCGTCCACAGCCGCCTCGAACGGGGCCAGATAGACCTCGCGCAGGGTCCGTTCGTCCACCCGTACATCGACGTGCAGCCGGTCCGTCTCCGCGTCGTTGGCCACGAAGTGCTTGGCCGTGGCCGCCACCCCGCCCTCCTGGACGCCCGTCACGAAGGCGACGCCCGTACGCGCGGTCAGCAGCGGATCCTCGGAGAAGCACTCGAAGTGCCGCCCGCCCAGCGGCGACCGGTGCAGATTCAGGGTCGGCGCCAGCAGCACCTGGACACCCTTGCGACGCGCCTCGGCGGCCAGGAGCCCGCCGAGCTCCCGCACCAACTCCGCGTCCCAGGAGGCCGCGAGAGCGGTCGGCGACGGCAGGACGAGAGAGGTCCGCCGTTCGTCCCAGGCGTCGCCGCGCACGCCGGCCGGTCCGTCGGACATTGTCAGGGGACGGAGCCCGACGGCCGGTTCGCCGTACGTACGCCAGTTGCTGGCCCCCGTCAGCAGACGCACCTTCTGCGCGGTGTCGAGTTTCTCCAGCAGCCGCTCGGTCTCGTCCTCGGCCATACCGCCCCTTCAATCCTGTTGGAGAGCGCTCTCCCGTCGACTGCCCAAGACTCGCCGGACGGTCCGTCGGCTGTCAATCCCGGCCCCTGGGCTGCGACGACGCACGGCAGGCGCACACGTGCCGTGTGGGCTCCCCGGGTGAGCCCTTGTCATTGCACATGCGACTGCCCTAAGTTGACCGATTGCGACGTGTCCCAGACGTCCATACCTGCCAGTGGGGGAGCCGAGACCATGGCCGCAACCGGTCGCCACCGCAGATACCAGCCGAGCCGTATCAACCGCGCTTCGCTCACCGTGACGGCGGGTGGCGCGGGCATCGCCCTGCCACTCATCGGCGCGGGCACGGCGAACGCGGCTCCCGTGAACACCTGGGAGAAGGTCGCGGCCTGCGAGTCCACGAACAACTGGCAGATCAACACCGGCAACGGCTACTTCGGCGGGCTTCAGTTCAGCCAGTCCACGTGGGAGGCGTTCGGCGGCGGGCAGTACGCGGCACGCGCCGACCTCGCCACCAAGGACCAGCAGATCGCGATAGCCGAGAAGGTCCTCAAGGGCCAGGGACCGCGGGCGTGGCCCCACTGCTCGGTGGAGGCCGGACTCACACGCGGTGGCGACGCCCCCGACGTGTCACCGGCCAAGGCCCGCGACACCCGGGGCGGTCAGGACACCGCGTCCGCCCGGAAGGCCGGCGACTCGGCGAAGAGCGCCCCTCGGAGCGATCCCAAGAAGGCAGCCTCGCCCACGTCCGTGCCGACCGAGCGCGAGGGCTAC
Organism: Streptomyces sp. NPDC058665; assembly: GCF_042714995.1. Classification (NCBI taxonomy): domain Bacteria; kingdom Bacillati; phylum Actinomycetota; class Actinomycetes; order Kitasatosporales; family Streptomycetaceae; genus Streptomyces; species Streptomyces sp. NPDC058665. Next base: position 19,049 of record NZ_JBHXRX010000075.1, on the reverse strand, counting down.
ACGGTGGCGGGAGGCGACTCGCTCTCCGGGATCGCGGCCTCCAGGGAACTGCGGGGCGGCTGGCAGCGGCTGTACGAGGAGAACCGCCGGGTCATCGGCAGCGACCCCGATCTGATCTTCCCCGGACAGAAGCTCGTCCTGCACGTCTCCGCCCCTTCGAAGGACAAGCCGGCCGCCGAGGCGCCCGCCCCTCCCAAGGAGGCGGAGAAGCAGGCGAAGAAGCCCGCCGCGAAGGCGCAGCCGCCCAAGCAGGCCGAGAAGCCCAAGCCCGAACCGCGGGCGGAGAAGCCGAAGGAAGAGCCCCGGCAGCAGCCCAAGCAGCAGGCGTCGAAGCCGCGGCCCAAACAGGAGGCGTCGAAGCCCAAGCAGTCGTCCGGCTTCAGCGCGCCGGTCAGCGCGGGCACGGGCACCCCGTACCGGCAGGCCGGCTCCTGGGCGAGCGGCTACCACACCGGCGTCGACTTCCCCGTCCCCACAGGCACGTCGGTGAAGGCCGTGGCCGGTGGCACGGTCGTGTCGGCGGGCTGGGAGGGGGCGTACGGCTACCAGGTCGTCATCCGGCACGGGGACGGCAAGTACAGCCAGTACGCGCACCTGTCGGCGCTCAACGTGCGTGACGGTCAGAAGGTGAACGCGGGCCAGCGCATCGCACGGTCAGGATCGACCGGAAACAGCACCGGACCGCACCTCCACTTCGAGATGCGAACGGGGCCCGGCTACGGCTCCGACATCGACCCCGTCTCCTACCTCAGGGCGGGCGGAGTCCGCCTCTGAGGAGACGGTCCGCCGCAGGATGTGGCGCACGGCCTTGTGCTCGGGCCTGTGCGCCTCCTGGCGTCGGCTCGGGTGCCGGTGCCAGGAGGCCGGGTGCGCCCAGGCGTGACGCTGCTCGACCCGCGTGGCTCCGGCCTGCCCGTTGCTCGTCGCCGCGACGCTGCCCGGGACCTCGGCGCCGAGGGCGGGCTCCCCGGCAGCCGCCGCCGTCTGCGCGGCGAGCCGCTCCGTCGTCAGGAGGACCAGTCCGCCGGCGGTCACCACACCGAAGCCCAGAGCGAGCAGGCCGCCCGTCAGGCCGTACCGGAATCCCTCGTTGAACAGGGTGAGTCCGACCGCGGCGGCGACCACCGGATTCACGACCGTGACCGTGGCCAGGGGCGCGGCGAGTCCCGCGCCTCGGTAGGAGGCCTGCGAGAGCAGCAGCCCGGCCACGGCCAGGACCGCGATGACCAGCAGGCTCGGCACCTGACCGCCGAACGTGCCCTCGCTCCAGTCGACGGCGACGGTCTTGGTGAACACCGAGGAGATACCGAAGGCGACACCGGCCGCGGCGGCCAGCAGCACACTGCGGACAGCCGGACGGTTCACGGCCTGCGCGACCAGGAACAGCAGGCCCACCACACCGGCGGTGGCGACGGCCACGAACATCCGCTCACCGGAGCCCAGCGAGTGGGAGCCCGCGGAGCCGGTCAGTGCGAGCAGCCCGGCCAGTCCGAGCGTCGCCAGGAGCGCCCCGCGCCAGGCGGCGGCACCCGCCTTGCGGCGGACGAAGACGGCCGCCATCGGCAGCGCGAAGACGATCGTCAGGGCACCGAGCGGCTGTACGAGGCTGAGCGGTCCGTACGCCAGCGCGACGACGTGAAGAAGTCCGCCCACACCGTTCAACGCCACAGCGGCCCACCACACGCCGTGATGCAGGGGCGCGTAGGGCCTGGCGGGTGTGTCAGCCGCCACGCGCTCCTGGAGGATCGCCCCGGCCGCGTACGCGACCGCGGAGACCAGTGACAGCAGCACGGACAGCGCGAGTGCACTCATATATCCACGATCTCTCGCCAGGTGCGATTAGTCGTCGTCCTGAAGACGGCATTCCGACGTACTGCTGTAGTAGTACGTCGGTGGAGCCGTAGTCATTCCCCTGACGGTGGCCGCCGACCTCGGGTGGAGTCGCCGGGGGCACGCGGCGCTCCGGAACGGGCACTCACCGCGACCGCCGGACGTTACGGACAGTGATGGTCGAAGATAGCTTTGGTGATCAGAGAGAGGGGGCGGCAGATGGATCTCGCGGAGGTCGGGTCGGTGGGCGGCTTCTTCGCCCTGCGGACGGAGGCGGCCGAAGGACCCACGGAAGGGCTCGCCCGAGGCGGCGCGTACATTCCGTTCGCACAGATCTACGGGGGCGACATCGCGCCACTGTCGGCGCGCGTCGACACGGTCGCCCGGAAGCTCGGCGCGCCCGAGCGCCGGGTCGCCGCGTCCGTCACGCAACTGGGGCTCGCCGCCCGGCTCTGGTCGGTCGCACTGGGCTCGGCCGCGCTGCACGGCGAGGTCCCTCACCTGGACCCGGCGCGGCTGCACTGGGCCCCGCTCCGTCCCTCGCCCGACGACTTCCGGCTGCCCGAGCCACGCGCCTTCCCCACGGACGGGGGCACAGTCACCGCCCTCGCCGAGGCGGTCCGCGAGGTGGTCCAGTACGGCCATCTCGTTCCGCTGACGACGGCCCTGCGGGCCGACGGCCGTATCTCGCCACGTCTGCTGTGGGGCAACGCCGGCTCCGCCCTGGCGGGGGCCGTCCGTGAACTCCGCGTCTGGAGCGGCCGGGTTGGACGGCCCGAGGCGGGCGAGCGGGCCGCCGCCATCGGCGCGGCGCTCTTCGCCCACCCCGACCTCCGAACCACCGGTGTATCGCGCCACGGCTCCTTCCGCCGCCACAGCTGCTGCCTCTACTACCGTTGCCCGTCCGGCGGCCTCTGCGGGGACTGTGTCTTCGACCGGCCGCCGCAGCGCTCTTCCCCACGAGAGGTTTCCGGGTGACCATGACATGGCTGAGATCGTCGGGCGACGGGGGTATGGCGTGAGGGTCGGGCTGCTGACCAGGGAGTACCCGCCGGATGTGTACGGAGGCGCGGGCGTCCACGTGGAGTTCCTGGCCCGCGAGCTGCGCGAACTGACCGAGCTGCGTGTGCACTGCTGGGGCGAGGACGGCACCGGCGCCGAGGAGCGGGCCCAGGGCGTCGTACGGCACCGGGCCGCAGCCGGACTCGAAGGCGCGAATGACGCGCTGCGCACGTTCTCCGTCGATCTCGCGATGGCCGCCGCCGTGGAAGGCAGCGATCTGGTGCACTCGCACACCTGGTACGCCGCGCTCGCCGGCCATGTCTCCAAGCTGCTCTACGGGATCCCTCATGTGATGACCGCCCACTCGCTGGAGCCACTGCGGCCCTGGAAGGCCGAGCAGCTCGGCGGGGGTTACGAGCTGTCCGGCTGGGCCGAGCGCACCGCCATCGAGGCGGCGGACGCCGTCGTCGCCGTCTCGCACGGCATGCGCACCGACATCCTCGACTGCTACCCCTCGCTCGACCCGGACCGGGTGCGGGTGATCCACAACGGCATCGACACCCGCCTCTACCGCCCGGACCCCCGTACCGACGTGCTGGAGCGGATCGGTATCGACCTCGACCGCCCCTTTGTGCTGTTCGTCGGCCGCATCACCCGGCAGAAGGGCGTCCCGCACCTGCTCCGCGCGGCCCGCGCGCTGGACCCCGAGGCGCAGTTGGTGCTCTGCGCCGGCGCGCCCGACACACCGGAGATCGGGGCGGAGTTCCGCGAACTGGTGGACGAGCTGAGCGGCAGCCGCGACGGGGTGTTCTGGATCCCCGAGATGCTGCCGCGCCCCGAGGTGGTCCAACTGCTCGGCCACGCGGCCGTGTTCGCCTGCCCGTCGGTGTACGAGCCGCTGGGCATCGTGAATCTGGAGGCGATGGCCTGCGGTACGGCGGTCGTCGCCTCTGCGGTCGGCGGCATCCCGGAGGTCGTCGACGACGGGAGCACGGGCCTGCTGGTGCCGTACGACGAGCGGCACCCGGAGGACTTCGAGTCGGCCCTCACCGAGACGCTCAACCGGGTCCTGGACGACCCGGAGTCGGCGACGGCGATGGGCGCCGCGGGGCGGGACCGCGCGGTGCGTGAATTCGGCTGGGACCGGGTCGCCCGCCGTACGTACGAGGTGTACGAAGAGCTGCTCAAGGCGAAATAGCCGGGTAGACGGATCCGGACGACCGGTGAGGTCGCGAACATAAGGAGCGGCGATGCGTGGTGGACCTTCGGTGCTCGGGATCGTGCTGGCGGGCGGGGAAGGCAAACGGCTGATGCCGCTGACCGCCGACCGCGCCAAACCGGCGGTGACCTTCGGCGGTACGTACCGCCTGGTCGACTTCGTCCTGTCCAATCTCGTCAACGGCGACATCCTGCGCAACTGCGTGCTGACGCAGTACAAGTCGCACTCGCTCGACCGCCATGTGAGCACCACCTGGCGGATGTCCAGTCTCCTCGGCAACTACGTCACGCCGGTGCCCGCCCAGCAGCGGCTCGGACCGCGCTGGTATCTCGGCAGCGCGGACGCGATCCTCCAGTCCCTCAATCTCGTCCACGACGAACAGCCGGACTACATCGCGGTGTTCGGCGCCGACCACGTCTACCGCATGGACCCGCGGCAGATGCTGCGCCGGCACATCGAGAGCGGCGCCGGAGTCACCGTCGCCGGCATCAGGGTGCCGCGCGCCGAGGCGTCGTCGTTCGGGATCATCACGCCAGGGCCGGACGGCACGCGTGTCGACCGGTTCCAGGAGAAGCCGTCCGACGTGCCGGGGCTGCCGGGCGACCCCGAGCATGTCTTCGCCTCGATGGGCAACTATCTGTTCACCACCAAGATCCTCGTCGACGCGCTGCACAGGGACGCCGAGGACGAGTCGTCGGTCCATGACATGGGCGGCTCGATCCTGCCGATGCTCACCGAGCAGGGCATGGCGCAGGTCTACGACTTCGACGACAACCATGTGCCGGGCGAGACGGCGCGCGAGCACGGCTACTGGCGCGACGTGGGCACGCTCGACTCGTACTACGACGCGCACATGGATCTGATCTCGCACCAGCCGGAGTTCAACCTCGACAACAGACGCTGGCCCATCTACACCCACGCCGGCCAGCTCCCGCCCGCGCGGTTCGTGGCGGGCGGCATCGCGAGCGAGTCGATCGTCGCCCCGGGCTGCGTCATACGCGGCCAGGTGACCCGCTCCGTGCTCTCGCCCGGCGTGGTGATCGAGGAGGGCGCCGTGGTGCAGGGCTCGGTCCTCCACGACAACGTACGGGTGGGGCGCGGCGCGGTCGTCCGCGGCTCGATCCTCGACAAGAACGTGGACGTCCCGCCCGGAGCGACGATCGGCGTCAATCCGGGACGGGACGAGGAGCTCTACACCGTCTCGAAGAACGGGGTCATAGCACTCGGGAAGGGCCAGCGGGTCGTCTAGAGCATGTCTTCGGGACCGGACCGGGATCGAACCGGACCGGTCCCGGAGGACCGGTCGGGACCCGGTCCCGGACACGTCCCCGGGCGCCGGAGAGCCCTCACCCCCTCCGGCGCCCGGGAACGGAACGCGCGCCCGTCACATCATCCGGCGCCGCCTGCCCAGCCAGGTCTGGGCGATCACCACGACCGCCAGGAAGGCGCCGCTGACGACCTGTTGGTACGCCGAGTCGAGCGACCCGATCTGGTTGATGACGTTCTGGATGACCTTCAGCAGCAGAACGCCCACGAGCGAGCCGCTGATGAAGCCGAAGCCGCCCGTCAGCAGGGTGCCGCCGATGACGACGGCCGCGATCGCCTCCAGCTCCATGCCGGTGCCGAGGATCGTGACGCCCGAGACCAGCCACGCCGCGTTCAGCGCCCCGGCCAGTCCGGCACACAGCCCGGAGAGCGTGTAGACGGCGATCTTCGTACGGGCCACGGGCGCGCCCATCAGGGCCGCCGCGTCCTCGTTGCCGCCGACCGCGTACACGTACTGGCCGAACCGGCTGCGCCGCAGCATCACCGCGCCCGCGACGAAGAGCGCCACCGTGATCCACACCGGCACCCCGACGCCCAGCAGCTTCTCCTGGCCGAGGCTCGCGAAGAAGGATTTCTCGTCCACCAGATAGGTGTTGGAGCCCTCGTCGGTGATGGCCAGCAGGATGCCGCGGGCGGCGAGCATCGCGGCGAGTGTGACGATGAACGGCGCGAGCCGCGCCTTCGCGATCAGCAGTCCGTTGACGAGGCCGATCAGACCGCAGACGGCCAGTGGCAGCAGCAGCGCGACGAGCGTGCCGTACTGCGAACCCCACGCGCCGAGCACACCGCCGAGCGCGAAGAGCGAGCCGACGGACAGGTCGATACCGCCGGTGATGATCACGAAGGTCATCCCGAGGGCGACGATCGCCAGGAACGCCGACGAGACCGCCATGTTCTCCAGGTTGTCGCCGGTCAGGAAGGTGTCGAAGCCGATCGACGCGCCGATGGCGACGAGCAGCAGGGTGACGAGCGCGCCGTGCTGCTGGGCGAGCGCGCTCAGATGCTCGGCCCGGCTCGCGCCGAGTGGTGCCTCGTCGGGGGTGTCCTTGCCGGGGGAGGGGCCGTCGCCCGTGGCGCGGGCCGGACGCTCCGTATGGGTGTGGGTCATCGCTTTCCCCGTTCGCGTGCCGCGTAGACCGCGAGCACGATCACGACCGCCTGGGCGATCTGCGTCCAGGAGGGCGGCAGATCGTGCTTGATGAGCGTCGCCGTCAGCAGCTGGATGAGTACGGCACCGGCCACCGTCCCGCCGATCCGGATCCGGCCGCCGCTGAGCGGAGTGCCGCCGACGACGACCGCGGTGATCGCCGACAGTTCCATCAGCGTGCCGAGCGACGTCGGGTCGCTGGCCTGGAGCCGCGCGGTGGCGAGCACGCCCGCGATCGCTGCGAGCACGCCGGCGATGACATAGACGAGGATCAGCACACGGCGCACCGGGAGCCCGGCGAGCTGTGCGGCGGGCCTGCTGTCGCCGATCGCGAGGAGCTGCCGGCCGAAGGTCGTGCGCTTCACGATGAATCCGACGAGGAGCGCCAGGGCGGCGGCGATCAGTACGAGATACGGAATCCCGAACACGTCGCCCGAGCCCAGCGACGACATGCCCGGGTCGCGTACGTCCTTGAGCTGGGGCAGCAGCACGAGGGCGATGCCGCGCCCCGCGACCATCAACGCGAGTGTGGCGACGATCGGTTGGACACCGATGAACGCGATCAGGGACCCGTTCGCGAGGCCGATGACAGCGCCGCCGATCATCGCGACGATCAGCGCCACCCAGGGCCCGTAGCCGAGATACAGCGACAGCAGCGATGTCGACAGGGCCATCACCGAGCCGACCGACAGGTCGACGCCCTCGCTGCCGATCGCGAGCGCCATGCCCAGCGCGACGATCAGCACAGGCGCCACCTGGACGGCCTGGGTCCGGAAGTTCTCCGTGGACAGGAAGTGCGGGGTGAGCGCGATGTTGACCAGCAGCAGGACGGCGACGCCCGCGTACACGCCGTAGTCCTGGAGCAGGCGCAACAGCCGCGCGCGGTCGACGGGGGTTCCCTTCAGGGCGAGTTCAGTCATGGTCCGTCTCCCCTCCTGAGGAGGTCTTGTCGACCGGCGGGGCCGCGGACGGGGGCGGCGACTCCGCACCCACGATCGCCGCGGCGTCCGGCGCGACCGTCTTCAGCTCCGCGTCCGACTCCGGGGCCGCCGCGATCGCGTGCAGCAACCGGTCCTCCGTGACGTCGTCGCCGGTCAACTCCGCGACCACGGCGCCGTCCTTGAGGACCACCACCCGGTCCGACCCCTCGATCAGCTCCTCCATGTCGGAGGAGATCAGCAGCACCCCGAGCCCCTCGTCGGCGAGTTCGTCGATCAGGCCCTGCACCTCGGCCTTGGCTCCGACATCGATGCCACGGGTCGGCTCGTCGAGCAGCAGCACCTTCGGCTGCATCGCCAGCCAGCGGGCGAGCAGCACCTTCTGCTGATTGCCGCCGGACAGTTCGCCGACCTTCTGGTGCGGCCCGGACGCCTTGATCCGCAGCCGCTGCATGAAGGTGTCCACGATCTTGTCGACCTTGGCATCGTCCACCAGACCGAACCGGGAGAGCCCGGGGAGCGCGGCCAGCGCGATGTTCTCCCGCACCGACAGGCCGGGGACGATGCCCTCGGCCTTGCGGTCCTCGGGCAGCAGGCTGATGCCTGCCCGGATGGCGGCGGGCGTGGAGCCCGTACGTACGGGGGAGCCCGCCACCACCACCTTCCCCGAATCCGGCGGCAGCGCGCCCGCGATGGCCTTGGCCGTCTCGCTGCGCCCCGAACCGAGCAGCCCGCCGAGGCCCACGACCTCACCGGGCCGTACCTCGACCGAGACCTGGTGCAGCGTGTGACGTACCGTCAGATCCGTTGCGCCGAGCACCGGTTCACGGCCCGCGTGGTGGTCGCCGGTGAACTTGGTGACCCCCTCGCCGCGCACCTCGGCCATCTCACGGCCGAGCATCAGCGACACCAGCCGCAGCCGGTCGAGGTCCGCGATCGGCCCGGTGTGCACGAGCTTGCCGTCGCGCAGCACCGTGACCTTGTCGCAGACCTCGTACAGCTCGTCCAGCCGGTGGCTCACGTACACCACCGCGATGTCGCGCTCCTTGAGCATCCGGATCACACCGAACAGCGTGCGCACCTCGCGTGGTTCGAGCGACGACGTCGGCTCGTCCATGATGACCACCCGCGCGTCGACGGAGACCGCCCTGGCGAGCGCCACCATCTGCTGCGCCCCGACGCCCAGCGTCCGCAGCGGACGCTTGACGTCGACCCGCAGTCCCAGCGAGCGCAGCGCCTCGTCGGCCTCGCCGTGCATCCGGCGGAAGTCGATGAGCCCGAGCCTGTTCCGGGGCTCCCGCCCCAGGAACAGATTGCGCGCCACGCTCATCAGCGGGACGAGGTTGACCTCCTGGTAGATCGTGGAGATCCCGGCGTGCTGCGCCTCCAGCGGGGTCTGGAAGCGCACGGGGCGCCCGTCGTGGACGATCTCGCCCTCGTCGGGCTGGTACACACCGGTGAGCACCTTGATGAGGGTGGACTTCCCGGCGCCGTTCTCGCCGATGAGCGCGTGGACCTCGCCCGGCAGGGCGGCGAAGTCCACGCCGTCGAGCGCGCGTGCGCCCGGGAACGTCTTGGTCAGACCGGTGACCGACAGCACGTCAGAAAGCCTTGCCCAGATCGGCCTCGGCGTTCTCCGGGGTGTAGGCGCCGTCCTGGATGACGATGTCCTGCGCGACCTTCTCGCCCTTGGTGAAGGCGTCGAGGGTCTGGAAGGCGAGCGGCCCGAAGCGCGGGTTGGACTCCACGACCCCGGAGATCCAGCCGTCGACGATGCCCTGGACGGCGTTACGGGTGCCGTCGACCGTCACTATCTTGACATCGCCGGCCTTCTTGCCCGCGCCCTTCAGGGCGTTGACGGCGCCCAGGCCCATCTCGTCGTTCTCGGCGTAGATCCCCTTGATGCCCGGGTTCGACTGGATGAGCTGCTCGGTGACCTGCTGGCCCTTCTCACGGGCGAACTCACCGGTCTGCTCGAACACCACCTTCAGATCAGGGGCCTTGGCCGCGACCTGGTCCTTGAAGCCCTTGGTGCGCTCGGTGGTGACGTTGTTGCCCGCGGCGCCGAGGAGGATCGCGACCTCGCCCTTGCCGCCGGTCGCCTCGATCATCTGGTCGGCCGCGCGCTTGCCCTGCTCGATGAAGTCCGAGCCGATGAAGCTCACATAGTCCTTGCAGGCGGTGGCGTTGATCTTGCGGTCGATGGTGACGATCGGGATCTTCTTCGCCGCGGCGCTGCGCAGCACCGGGCCCCAGCCGTCGGAGTTGAGGGGCGCGATCACCAGCAGGTCGGCGCCCTTGGCTATCAGGTCCTGGACATCGCTGATCTGCTTGGAGAACTGCGTCTGGGCGTTGGCGGACAGGAGTTTGATCCCGCGCTCCTTCGCCTCGGCCTTGATGGACGCGGTCTCGGCGATCCGGAAGGGGTTGGCCTCCTTCTCGGACTGCGAGAAGCCGACCGTGGCGGTCTTGAGGTCGGTCTTCTCGCCGCCGAACTGCGTGATGTCACAGGTCTTGTCGTCAGCGCCGGGCGTGGCGACGACCTGGCCGCTGTCCTTCTCGCCGGCCGACGAGCTCTTGTCTGACGCGTCGTCCTCGGACTTGGCGCAGCCGCTGAGCGCGAGCGCGCCGACGAGACTCGCGGCGAGGACGGTAGTGGTGGTGGTACGGCGGACGGCGGAAAGCTTCATGGAGATCCCCATCTCGGCGCGGCCCCGGCGACCGGGAAGCTCGCGGGAGGTCGGCTCGTACAGAACTGGCGAACTGGACTGCCGGGCCGTCGGTCGGATCGACCGCCGGCCCGGTGGACTGCTGGAGCGGATGTGCGGGAGTCGTTCGGAACTGGTTTTTACATCGTTGTACGGAGGCTGTAAAGCCTTCGCGCGATAACGGCTGTGCGCGCGGGGGCCGGTGGTGCGCTCAGTGACCGTTCCGGCGGCGGCCGAGCGTGCTCTCCCGCTCCACCAGCCGGAAATCGGCGCGGAGTTCACGGGAGCCGTTGCCCACGGGGTCTCCGGTGCCCAGCAGCCGGTTGACGACGGAGCGCACGGCGAGCCGGGCGATGGTCTGTTTGTCCGGCGAGATCGTGGTGAGGGTCACAACCCCGTAGCGGCCCTCCGTGATGTCGTCGAAGCCGACGACCGCGACGTCCTCGGGGACCCGCAGCCCCCGCTCGGAGAGCACCCGCATCGCCCCGATGGCGATCAGGTCGTTGTACGCGAAGACCGCGTCGGGCGTCACGCCCGAGTCGAGCAACTGATTCATCGCGTCGGCGCCGTTGGCGTGGTCCCAGCCGCCGGTCGGGGCGATCAGGGAGTCCGGCGCCGGCAGCCCCGCCGCCTTCAGCTCGGCACGCCAGCCGCGCAGCCGCAGATGTGACGGCTCGTTGACCCGGTCGGTCCTGGCACCCAGGAACGCGATCGTCGACCGGCCGAGATCGAGCAGATGCCGTACGGCCGTCCGGGCCGCGGCCACGTTGTCGATCGCGATGTGGTCGTACGGCAGGTCGTACTCCCGCTCCCCGAGCAGCACGAGCGGCGCGTCCTGGTCACGGCCGAGCAGATCCTCGGTCTCCAGCTCGATCGGGCTCAGGATCAGCCCGTCGATCACCCGCGCCCGGAAGCCCTGGCTGACCAGCACCTCCTGCTCACGGCGGCCACCCGTGTGGTCGAGCAGCACCGTGTACTCGTGCTCCGCCGCCACGTCGATGACCGAGCCGGCCAGCTCGGCGAAGTACGGGTTGCCCAGCTCGGGCACGGCCAGCGCGATGATCCCCGTGCGTCCCTTGCGCAGATGGCGGGCCGTGAGATTCGGCCGGTAGCCGAGCTCGTCGATGGCCAGCTGGACCCGGGCCCGCATCGCCGGGGTGACATGTCGGTAATTGTTCACCACGTTCGAAACGGTCTTGATGGAAACGCCCGCGCGCTCCGCGACGTCCTTGAGGCTGACGGTCACCGTATTTCCCCTCCGAGGTCGGCCCGAAGGTCGCCCCTGCCCAATCTGTACAACGTTATATACGTTGCGGGACTGCGCTTTGTCATGGCCCTGGACAGCAAGTGGAACGGCATGTTGTCATGCGGACTGCCGTTCCTTCCAACGTTGTACAGAGTTGCGCAACGAGCCGCCAGGAGGATTTGTGCACATCCGAAGAAATCTGGCCCTTCTGCTCGCCGCGGTCCTGGGCGTCGCCGGACTCACGGCGATCCCGACCGCATCGGCCGCGGACGACCCGGTCGTGCCCCATGGACTCAAGGGCGAGTACTACTCCTCATCCGCACCCGGAGCCTTCGACTTCCACGAGCTGAAGGCCACCGGATTCGACCCGCAGATCGACTTCAACTCCCTCGAATCCCGGCTCTCCACGGCCACGGGCAGCTCCGATCACGCCACCGTCCGCTGGACCGGGAAGATCGTCCCTGAACAGAGCGGTCCCCACACCTTCTCGATGATCGGCGACAACGGGTTCCGGCTCTGGGTCGACGGCGAGATCGTCATCGACCACTGGGTCGACGACTGGGACAAGGAGCAGACCGCCGACCCGGTCGACCTCACCGGAGGTCAGGAGTACGACATCAAGGTCGAGTTCTTCGAGAACGTCGGCGGCTCGAACCTCCATCTGCGCTGGACCGAACCCGGTGGCGTGAAAGAGCCGGTGCCCACCTCCGCCTTCCGTCTCCCCGACGGCTACGCGTACGACGGCGCCATCGCCACCACCGTCCTGGCCGACGGCCGCACCCTGCGGATGGAGTTCGCGCAGCCCCTCGCCCCCGTCCCGGCCGATATCGCCGGCCATCTCGACGCGGTCATCGGCGGCGCCGAGTGGCCTCTCGGCTCGGTGAAGAAGGACCCCGCCGACGCCCGGAGCCTGCTCGTCGGCCTCAAGGAACCCGTGGTCGGCAAGGGCGGCTCGGCCGACATCCGTTACGACGGCGAGGGCGGTCTCGCCTCGCAGGACGCGGACCCCGTCGGTGAGTTCTGGAGCAGCGGACCCAACAAGTCCGAGTACCAGCTCTCCACCCCGTGGGCCAAGGACGTCGGCCCCGACAACGCGCTGCCCGAGTACCCGCGTCCGCAGATGACGCGCGACGCCTGGCGCAACCTCAACGGACAGTGGCAGTTCGCCGCCGCCGAGCAGGGCGAGAGCCCGCCGGTGGGCAAGAAACTGGCCGAGAAGATCCTCGTCCCGTATCCCGTCGAGTCGGAGCTCTCCGGTCTCGAACGGCACGAGGACCGGATGTGGTACCGCCGTACCTTCACCGTGCCGAAGAGCTGGGACATCAGCGACGGCGGGAAGGGCGGCCACCGCGACGGCAAGCGCCTGAAGCTGAACTTCGACGCCGTCGACTGGCAGTCCACCGTCTACGTCAACGGCAAGAAGGTCACTGAACACAAGGGCGGCTACGACCGGTTCAGCGTCGACGTCACCGACGCCCTCAAGCCCGGCCGTACGCAGGAACTGATCGTCGGCGTGTACGACCCCACCGACGCGGCGGGCGGCGAGAACCCGCCCATGGGCAAGCAGCGCCTCGACCCGAGCGGCATCTTCTACACCTCCTCGTCGGGCATCTGGCAGACCGTCTGGATGGAGCCGGTCGCCGCCGACCACGCCGACTCGCTCAAGCTCACGCCGGACGTCGCCGCGGAGAAGCTGGCGGTCGAGGTGCGCGGCGTACGGGACGGGGTGCCGGTCACGGCGACCGCGTACGACGGCAAGCGCAAGGTGGCCACGGTCAGGGGCCGTACGGGAGCGCCGCTCAGTGTGCCGGTGCGCGACCCGCACCTGTGGTCGCCGGAGGATCCGCACCTCTACAAGCTGGATGTACGGATCGGTGACGAGAGGTCGGGCGACCGGCTGGGCAGCTACTTCGGTATGCGTTCCATCGCGGTCGAGACGGTCGACGGCGCGCAGCGCACCGTACTCAACGGCAAGCCGGTCTTCCTGATGGCCACTCTCGACCAGGGCTTCTGGCCGGACGGGCTGCACACCGCGCCGACCGACGAGGCGCTCGCGTTCGACCTCAAGAAGCACAAGGAACTCGGCTACAACTCCGTGCGCAAGCACATCAAGGTGGAGCCGGACCGGTGGTTCTACTGGGCGGACAAGCTGGGGCTGCTCGTCTGGCAGGACATGCCGTCGATGCCGAAGTCCCCGGCCGCCCCGGCGGCGGCCCAGTTCGAGCACGAGATGAAGGAGATGATCGACCAGCACGCGAGCAGCCCCTCGGTGATCATGTGGGTCCCGTTCAACGAAGGCTGGGGCCAGTACGACCAGGCGCGGATCGCCGACCAGGCCAAGGGCTGGGACCCGACCCGGCTCGTCAACAACATGAGCGGCATCAACTGCTGCGGGGCCGTCGACGGCAAGAACGGCGACATCGCCGACGCGCACGGCTATCCGACTCCTCTGCTGCCCGCACCGGACGGGAAACGGGCGCTGGTGAGCGGCGAGTACGGCGGCCTCGGGCTCGCCGTACCGGGCCACGCCTGGCCGGTCCAGCACACGTATGTGGGCGTCGACCAGGAGAAGTACACGGACGAGTATCTGGGGCAGCTCGGCAACGTACGCGACCTCGCCTGCCGGGGGAGCAACGGAGCCGTCTACACCCAGATCACCGATGTGGAGGGTGAACTCAACGGGCTGCTCACCTACGACCGCAAGGTCATGAAGCCCGACGTCAAGCGGCTCAAGGCGGCACACGAGACCTTGATCCGTGAAGCATCAGACCCGGCGTCGATGGAGTGCGCGAACTCCTGAGCCGGATCGCAGGGCGCCGTGCGGGTTGCGACCCGTACGGCGCCCTCGCGCGTTCCGGTGAACGGGGCGGCACACACAGCGCGTCGGGCGAGGAATAAGCAGGTCGGAGCTCGGACTTGAAACTGCTGTCGTCCCGGGGCCACCGTCCCAGGGCCACCACGGAGGACGATCACCGAGGACGACCACCGACGTCAGCAGTCAGAGCGAGGGATCACATGCCCAAGGCGTACGTCTACACCCGGTTCGGCGGCCCCGATGGCGAAGCCTTCGCCGACCTGCCGAAGCCCGTTCCCGGCCACGGTGAACTCCTCGTCGCCGTCCGGGCGGCCGGCGTCAACCCCGTCGACTGGAAGCTGCGCACCGGCTACAACCGGCCGGGCTCGACGCCCAAGCCGCTGCCCACCGTCTTCGGCAGCGAGGCGTCCGGAGTGGTCGAGCGGGTCGGCGAGGGTGTGCGGGGATTCGCCGTCGGCGACGCCGTCTTCGGCTCCACCCTCACCGGCGGATACGCCGAGTACACCCTGCTGCCCGCCGCGATCACCGCGCACAAGCCGGCCATGGTGTCGTTCACGGACGCGGCGGCCCTGCCGGTCGCTGCGGCGACCGCGTACGACGGCATCCAGCAGCTGGACCTGCCGGCCGGCGCGACCCTGCTGATCATCGGCGCCGGAGGCGGTGTGGGCGTGGCCGCGACCCAGATCGCGACCGGGGCGGGCCTCCGGGTGGTCGGCTCGGCGAGCGCGGGCAAGAAGGACTTCGTGGAATCACTCGGCGCGGTTCATGTCCTGCCGGGCCCCGGACTTCAGGAGCGGGTACGGGCCGCCGCGCCCGACGGCGTCGACGCGGTCTTCGACATGGTCGGCGGCGCGGACCTGGAGGCCGCGGCCGGGCTCGTCGCCGACCGTACGAAACTGATCAGCGCCGGCGACAAACCGCGCGTGGTGACCCTGGGCGGCGCCGCGGTCGTACGGCTCCGCACGGCCGCCGTCCTCGAAGAGGTGGCCGCGCTGGTGGTGGCGGGCACACTGCGCCCGTATGTGACACGGACCTTCCCGCTGGCCGAGGCGGGGGAGGCGCTGCGCGCCGTCGAGGACGGGCACGCGCTGGGCAAGATCGTGATCGAGGTCGGCGCGTGAGCGAGTCCGTATCGGTTCCCGTGCCCGGCCGCATCGCGCACCCCCCACCCGCCCAACCCGCGTATCACCCGCTCGACAATCCCGTACGCGCCGGGCTGACCGGCCCCCACGCCCACTTCGCCGAGCGGCGCGGCCGGGTGCTCGCCTACCGCGCGGAGGTGTCGCCGTGGCTCGCCCTGCCCGACGACCCGGACGCGGGCGACTGGGCGGACGCCGCCCATCTCCTCGGAGATGACGGCACGGCCGTGCTCGCCGGCACCGAAGTGAAGCTCCCGGCCGGCTGGGAGGTCACCTTCCAGGTGGACGGTGTGCAGCTCGTCGACGAGTCGGTGGACGCGGTCCCCGACGACGAGGCGGTGGTGCTCGGCGCCGCCGACGTACCGGAGATGCTGGACCTGGTGGAGCGCACCAGGCCGGGGCCCTTCCGGCCGCGCACCATCGAACTCGGCACCTACCTCGGCATCCGCCGCGAGGGGGAGCTGGTGGCGATGGCGGGGGAGCGGATGCGACCGCCGGGCTGGCGGGAGATCAGCGCGGTCTGTACGGCGCCGGAGTATCGCGGCCAGGGGCTGGGCGCCCGGCTCGTCCTGGCGGTGGCCGCCGGGATCAAGGCGCGCGGCGAGACCCCGTTCCTCCAGGCGGCGGCGGACAACGAGGGCGCGATCCGGCTCTACGAGGCACTGGGCTTCCGCCTGCGCCGCCGGATGCCGTTCATCGGGATCCGCGTCCCTGAGCCCTCGCGCGTCCCGGCGGGGGCCGGCGGCTGAGGGAACGCGTACGCAGACGTCGGTGGGGCGGGCGGACGGCTCTGAACGGCCGTCTGCCCGCCCCACCGGGTGGAGTGACCTGCTTACGTCTGAACCGGCTTATTCATCCGGCTCGTCCGTTCCACCCGAGTACGCTTGCGAGCCGCCATCAGCGCCGCGCCCGCGCAGATCAGGCCAAGCACGGCGGTCAGCGCACCTGGGATGACGTTGCTGAGGAACACACCGCGGTCCGGGCTGGAGCCGACGACCCATGGTGCCGCGACCATCCAGGCGCCCAAGAAGACGAGAGCCCAGCTGAAGCCGTACGTCCGGGTCGGTGTGGCGGAGAAAACGAGTGCCAGGCCGGCGATGGCGATACCCATGATCACGTTGTGGACCACGAGACCCGGCTGGCTGGTCGTGAAGTGAAGGATGAACGGTGAGAGGGCGATGAACAGACCGGCGAGAAATATCGGCCCGTCCAGCAGCGCCACATCACGCCCACCGAGCACACGGGCGTACCTGGCCCGCATTTCTGGTACGTCAGGGTGAGCACCTATGTCTCCCCTGGTGTCTGAAGCACCTGGGTGAGCGCTACTGGCTCCCCTGGTGTGCGAAACATCGGCCATGAGTCTCGACTCCTTCGGTCTGAGAGGTGCGACCGTGCTGCACCGGATCGAGCGGTACAAGACCATTCTGCCCCTTATTCACCATTATGTGTAGTTGAGGGCGAACTGAAGGCCCTGCACCTCATGGCAAACTGTTCGAGGCCGCTCGGCCGGACGGCCGTATCCGTGCAGGGCTCGACGGCCCCGGACGGGCGAGTGCCCCGTACGGGTGAGTGACGAGTGATGAGGGAACGGCACCGGCGATGACGTTGACAGATGACGGGACCACGCTCGGCGAGAGCGGGCCTGACGCCATGTACGGCCCCGGAATCGACCCCGAGCGCATGGCCGTCTGCCTGGCCGTGCTCGACGAGTTGGACGATCTCGACGTCGACCACCCCGACGCCGTGGCTGTCCGCCGTGCCACCGCCGGGATTTACCGGACCGTCAAACAGCGCCGCCGCCAGGAGCGTCGGGCGGCGAAGACCGCCAACGACAAGGCGGTCACCGAGGCGACGGCCACCGGATCCGCCGAGCGCATCGACGACGAGACACAGGGCCTGCTGCCGTCGTCCTCGGCCGCCGGTGAGATCGCCGGAATCCTCCAGCGCCCGCGCTCCTGCTACATCTGCAAGACCCGCTACGTCGAGGTCGACGCCTTCTACCACCAGCTCTGCCAGGTGTGCGCCGCCGAGAACCGGGCCCGCCGGGACGCCCGTACGGATCTCACCGGCAAGCGTGCCCTGCTCACCGGAGGCCGCGCCAAGATCGGCATGTACATCGCGCTGCGGCTGCTGCGCGACGGCGCGCACACCACCATCACCACCCGCTTCCCGAACGACGCGATCCGCCGCTTCAAGGCGATGGAGGACAGCGCCGACTGGCTCCACCGCCTCAACATCGTCGGGATAGATCTGCGGGACCCCGCCCAGGTCGTCGCGCTCGCCGACTCCGTCGCCGCCGAGGGCCCGCTCGACATCCTCATCAACAACGCCGCCCAGACCGTACGCCGCTCCCCGGGCGCCTACAGCGAACTGCTGGCCGCCGAATCCGCGCCGCTGCCCGCGGGGGAACTCCCCTCCTCGCATGTCATCGGCGCTTTCGGCAGCGGCGCCCAGGCCGTCCTGCCCGCTGCCCGCGGTGAGGCGCTGAGCGCGTCGGACGTCACCGGTCTGGCCCTGGTCGGCGGCTCGGCCACGCTCGCCCGGATCGAGGCCGGCACCGCGATCGACGCGGGCGGGCTCGTGCCCGATCTGCACGACACCAACAGCTGGATCCAGACGGTCTCCGACGTCGATCCCGTGGAACTCCTCGAAGTCCAACTGTGCAACTCCACCGCGCCGTTCATCCTGATCAGCCGACTGCGCCCGGCGATGGCGGCAGCGGCGGCGGGGCGTACGTACGTCGTGAACGTCTCCGCCATGGAGGGTGTCTTCAGCCGCGGCTACAAGGGCGCGGGCCACCCGCACACGAACATGGCGAAGGCCGCGCTCAACATGCTGACCCGGACCAGCGCCCAGGAGATGTTCCAGTCCGACGGCATCCTGATGACCGCCGTCGACACCGGCTGGATCACCGACGAGCGCCCGCACCCGGACAAGATGCGGCTCGCCGACGAGGGCTTCCACGCCCCGCTCGACCTGATCGACGGCGCCGCCCGCGTCTACGACCCGATCGTGCGCGGCCAGGGCGGCGAGGACTTGTACGGCTGTTTCCTCAAGGACTACGCGCCGGCCAACTGGTAGGCCCCGACTGCGGATAGAGGGCGGGCGTGTCATCCTGACACTGTCCGGAAGTGACTCACCTCACCGGCCCCATCGAGCGAGCACGCGCTCATTTGGTTAATGTAAGGCGCACGGACGCCACCCCGGGACCCACGAAGGTTCCCCGGCCGTCCCGGGCCAGGCCTGCAACCAGGCCACCGCCCCGCCCGAAAACCGGCGCCACCGCGACCGAACTGCCCTAGGGCCTTTCTTCAGTTTGAGGACAGGCCCTGGCCCCCGCCCCCGTCGGGCGGCCGGCGCCCGGTATGAGTCCGGAGCCGGCGCGCCCGGGGTTACGCGACACAGAGGAGTGCGCGGTGACACCTGACATGGCTCAGCCCGAGAACAGCCCGTCCGACCGAGGCGGTGAACCGAGCGGACCCGAGAAGCTCCGGAACATCGAGGTGTGGGCCAGGTCCGCACCGATCAGGCTGGCGGGCTACGAGGACGACCTCGCGGAGCCGCACATCCTTCAGGGCATCGACTAGATCCTGTCCGACCCGGCGAAGATCGCCTGGACACGACCTGGCTCTTTCACCTTGAAGTAGCGGGATTTCCCCTGAAAGCGCCGGACCGGCCG